>JBFYPV010000139.1:0-4617 GCA_041303085.1 Crocinitomicaceae bacterium | reverse complement strand
ACAGCGCAGCAGTTGTTAAAAAAGTAGACACCGTTGTGCTCTGTAGTGGTAAGTTTTACTACGAAATGAAAGTCAAGGCGGCAGAACTTGGTGTCGAGAATATGGCTTTTGTGCGCGTGGAGCAGCTCTACCCGCTTCCAACAGCACAAATTGATGCTATTGTAGCCAAATACAAAGCCAAAAACATCCTTTGGGCCCAAGAAGAACCGGCTAACATGGGCGCTTGGACCCACATGGCCATGAATTTGCGCCATATTCCACTCGTAGGCATCTGCAGACCAGCAAGCGCAGCAAGTGCCGAAGGATCCAAAAAATTACACGAAATTCGACTCAAACAATTGTTCAACGACCTCTTTGCCTACGCAAAGAAAGCCTAAAATAGAAACGTATGTCACTATTAGAAATGAAAGTCCCGAGTCCGGGAGAATCGATCTCAGAAGTAGAAATTGCCACTTGGCTCGTTGCCGACGGCGATTACGTCGAAAAAGACCAAGCCATTGCCGAAGTAGATTCGGACAAAGCGACGCTTGAGTTGCCGGCCGAAGAAAGCGGCATCATTACGCTCAAAGCTGCTGAAGGCGATGTGGTCAAAGTAGGGCAAGTTGTTTGCCTCATCGACACGAGTGCAGCGCGCCCTGCGGGCGCACCTGCAGCGGCGCCAGCCCAAAATGCTGCGCCCCAACCTGAGGCGCCTGCGGCGCCAGCAGCCGCGCCTGCGGCAGCGGCCCCTAACCCAGATCCAGTGAAGCCCGCGAGCTATGCCAGCGGCTCCGCCTCTCCTGCAGCTGCCAAAATCATCAAAGAAAACAACATCAATACAGCAGCCATCAAAGCGAGCGGTAAAGACGGACGCATCACCAAACAAGATGTCATTGCAGCCATGTCTGCTGGCTTCTCTACCGAGGCCACGCAAGGCTGGGGTGGCACGCGCGAGCAAAGCCGCGAAAAGATGTCGATGCTGCGCCGCAAAATCGCAGAGCGCTTGGTTGCCGTGAAAAACGAAACGGCCATGCTCACTACTTTCAACGAAGTAGACATGAAGCCAATTATGGACATCCGCGCCAAATACAAAGACGCCTTTGCCAAGCACCACGAAGTCAACCTCGGCTTTATGTCCTTCTTTACCAAAGCAGTGACTGAAGCCCTCAAGTTGTATCCAGCGGTCAATGCGCAAATAGACGGCAACGAAATGATCTTCCACGACTACGCCGATATCGGTATTGCCGTTTCTTCACCAAAAGGTCTCATGGTGCCCGTGGTGCGCAACGCCGAGCAAATGAGTCTTGCAGACATCGAGCGCGAAATCAAGCGTTTGGCGATCAAGGCACGCGACGGAAAAATGACACCAGAAGACATGAGTGGTGGCACATTCACGATCACCAACGGCGGTGTATTTGGCTCCATGCTCTCTACACCGATCATCAATCCACCGCAATCGGCCATTCTCGGCATGCACAACGTAGTGGAACGCCCTGTTGCGATCAACGGCAAAGTAGAAATCCGACCAATTATGTATGTGGCGCTTTCTTACGACCACCGCATCATCGACGGCAAAGAATCTGTTGGTTTCTTGGTGAAAGTCAAGGAAATGCTCGAAAATCCGGAGCGCATGCTCTTTGGCTCAAAAGACCCAATGCAGATCTTGCTAGGCCTCTAAAAAAAACTTCAAAATTTCTCATCAAAAGCGTTCTTCGGAGCGCTTTTTTTGCTTCGGAGCTTTAGATTGCTTTTCGTATATTTGCTGTTCAAAAAATTGTAGCAATAATGTCAAAAATCAGGAAGCAAGACGCTCTAGATTACCATTCCTCGGGCCGACCAGGAAAAATAGAAGTAGTTCCTACAAAACCTTACGCCTCACAACGAGACCTCTCCTTGGCCTACTCTCCCGGTGTAGCCGAGCCCTGCTTGCGCATCGCCGAGAACAAAGCCGACGTCTATAAATACACCGCCAAACGCAATTTGGTTGCTGTTATTTCCAACGGAACCGCCGTACTTGGCTTGGGCGATATCGGTCCTGAAGCCTCTAAACCAGTGATGGAAGGCAAAGGCTTACTCTTCAAAATTTTCGCCGACATCGACGTTTTTGACATCGAAGTAGATGCCAAAGACCCAGAGCTTTTCATCCAAACCGTGAAGGCCATTGCCCCTACATTTGGCGGCATCAACCTCGAGGACATCAAAGCGCCAGAAGCCTTTGAAATCGAGCGCCGACTCAAAGAAGAGCTCGACATCCCCATCATGCACGACGACCAACACGGTACCGCCATCATCAGCGCTGCTGCACTACTCAACGCGCTCGAACTCTCCAACAAGCAAATCGACCAAATCAAAATTGTTGTTTCTGGAGCAGGCGCCGCTGCTGTGTCTTGCATCAAGCTCTATCACCGCTTGGGCGTCAAGCCCGAGAACGTCTTTATGTACGACTCCAAAGGCCTCATTCACGCCGGGCGCACCGACCTCGACGAAATGAAAAAAACCTTTGCAGCGCATCCGAAAGACGTCGATTTTGAAGCGGCTTTCATAGGCGCAGACGTCTTTTTAGGACTTTCCAAAGCCGGGCTCGTCAGCAAAGACATGATCGCCTCCATGGCCAAAGACCCAATTGTATTTGCCCTAGCCAACCCCGAGCCCGAAATTTCTTACAAAGAAGCCACATCGGTGCGCAAAGACATCATTATGGCAACCGGCCGTTCAGACCATCCTAATCAAGTCAATAACGTACTCGGGTTTCCGTATATCTTCCGCGGTGCACTCGACGTGCGCGCCACCACCATCAATGAAGAAATGAAATTAGCAGCGGTCAAGGCCATTGCTGCGCTAGCCAAAGAAACCATCCCTGAAGAAGTAATTGAAGCTTACGGCGGCAAGAATATTTCTTTTGGCCACGAGCAAATCATTCCAAAGCCACTAGACCCGCGCCTCATTTATTATGTTGCGCCAGCCGTTGCGCGCGCAGCGATGGAATCTGGTGTAGCGCAAGAACCCATCGAAGATTGGGAAGAATACGAAATCCAGCTCAAGAGCCGCCTCGGCCTAGACAACAAACTGCACCGCAACATCACCTCCAAAGCGCAAGGGTCTCCAAAAACCGTTGTGTTCCCAGAGGGTGACAACATCAAAATCCTTAAAGCGGCCCAACAAGCCTACGACGAAGGGGTGGCCTTCCCGATTTTACTCGGTAGAAAGCAGCGCATCCTCGACCTCATGAATGAATACAGCATCGAAATTCCGGATGTCCAAATCATCGACTGCAAGTCCGACGAAGAAGAAGCGCGCCGCATCCAATACGGCACCGAATTCTTCGAAAAACGCAAGCGCAAAGGCATCACTGAATACGAAGCCATTTCACTGATGCGCGAGCGCAATTACTTTGGCGCCATGATGCTCAATATGGGCGAAGCCGATGCCATGGTTACCGGCCTCACGCGCAGCTACCGTTCTGTGTTGCGTCCAGCCATCAGCACCATCGGTTTGCAAAAGGATATCAAGACCATTGCCGGGATGTACATCCTCAACACCAAAAAAGGTCCGCTTTTCTTGGCCGATACCACCGTCAACCTCAACCCAACAGCTGAGCAAATTGCCGAAATCACGGTCAATGTAGCCAAGTTCATTCGCCGCTTAAAAGTTCAACCGCGTATAGCCCTATTGAGCTACTCCAACTTTGGTTCCTCACCTGGCGACGACCCCGAAAAAATGGCCAAAGCCGTTAGCATCTTGCACGAAACACAACCCAATCTGGTTGTAGACGGCGAAATGCAAGCCAATTTTGCACTCAACCCCGAGCTCATGAACGAGAAATTCCCTTTCTCCTTCTTGGCCAACAAGGAAGTCAATACGCTCATTTTCCCGAACCTATCTGCGGGTAACATCGCCTACAAACTCTTGCAACAAACCAACGAACTCGACGCCATTGGCCCGATTTTATTAGGCATGCGCAAGTCTTTGCACGTATTGCAACTCGGTGCAAGTGTCCGCGAAATCCTCAGCATGATCAAAATTGCCGTCATCGACGCACAAAGCCAAGACAAATGATTTCAAGACTCAATGGCCGCCTGATAGAAAAGAACCCGACCAACCTGCTCATCGAGTGTGCGGGCGTTGGGTATGATGTTAAAATCTCACTCAATACCTTTTCTGCGCTCCCCGATGCGGAGGCCATTGTGCTGCATACCAAACTTATTGTTAGAGAAGACGCGCACATTCTCTATGGTTTTGCGACCAAAGAAGAGCGCGAAATGTTTGGGCACCTCATCAGTGTTTCGGGCATCGGCCCCAACACCGCCCTGATTATGCTCTCCTCCATGACCCCCGACGACATCGCGCATGCCATTCTTTCCGAAGACGTCGTGAGCATTCAAAAAATCAAAGGCATCGGAACCAAAACTGCCCAGCGCGTCATCATTGACCTCAAAAGCAAGGTCTCCAAAATGGAACTCGGTACCGAGAATATTTTCTCTGCGAACAATAGAAATCGATTTGATGCGTTAATTGCATTGGTTTCGCTCGGTTTTGACAAAAAATCAGCCGAAAAAGTATTGGATAAAATCGATACCGGAACCCAAACCGTAGAACAACTGATCAAAGAAGCGCTAAGACTACTATAACCGTGCAACA
>JBFYPV010000138.1:0-2665 GCA_041303085.1 Crocinitomicaceae bacterium | reverse complement strand
AAGGTTCTGCGCGCCTTGCAGGAAAACGTCATTCAGCGCGTCGGTGGCGAAAAAGACCTCAAAGTAGATTGCAGGGTACTCGCGGCCACCAACAAAGACCTCCGCGAAGAAATCAAAGCCGGACGCTTTCGCGAAGATTTATACCATCGTTTGGCTGTTATCCTGATTCATGTGCCGTCGCTCAATGAGCGCAGGGCCGATATTCCGCAGCTCGTGGAGCACTTCATCAAACTGGTGTGCAACGAACACGGTATTGCCAAAAAAACGATTGATCCCGACGCCGTCAAAGCACTTGTAGCCCTCAACTGGACTGGAAACATCCGAGAGTTGCGCAATATCATCGAGCGCTTGATCATCTTATCTGATCAGTGCATTGTAGCAACAGACGTGCAGCGCTATGCCAACCCAAGCCATTAATTCGTAAATTCAACCCAAATTTTCAGCATGAAACTGTCTTTCAAAACTTTCTTACCGCACCTCGTTGCCTTGGTGCTTTTTGTGGCCTTGCCTTCCATTTACTTTTCTCCACTCTTTGATGGCTATGCACTCAAGCAAAACGATATCCGCCAATTCCAAGGGATGTCTAAGGAAATATTTGATTACCGCCTTACCCACGACAACGAGCAGCCGTACTGGACCAACGCCATGTTCTCGGGCATGCCTGCTTACCAAATTTCGGTGGAGCAAAACGCCAATTGGCTCACCAAAGTAGACCAACTCATCAAGTTTGGTTTGCCGCGTCCAGTCGGTATTCTATTCATCTCGATGCTCGGTTTCTATATCTTGGGCCTTTGCTTGCGCATCAATCCGTGGTTGGCCATGCTAGGCGCAGTTGGTTATGGTTTCTCGACAATTAACATTTTGTATTTGGGCGCAGGACATATGTCCAAAGTGAATTCAATTGCCTACATGGCGCCTGCTTTGGGTGGCTTATTGCTCGCCTTCAGAGGTCGTTGGTTATTGGGTTCAGCCGTTTTTGCACTCTTTTTAGGTTTAAACATTACGGCCAATCACCTCCAAATGACTTACTATTTGGCCTTCATTTTAGGTGCAGTAGCGGTAGCTGAGGTCATTCGTATGGTGTTGTCTAAAAGTTGGAAACCACTTGGCTTGAGTTTGGCAGGGCTTGCGCTGGCCAGTATCTTGGCGGTTGTAGCCAATGCGGGCTTGCTTTTCAGTACCCAAGAATACAGCAAACTCACTACGCGCGGCACCTCTGAACTCACCATTAAGCCGAAAGATGGTGGCTCCCAAGCCAAAGAAGGCCTCAACAAAGACTACATTTTAGAATACAACTACGGCAAGCGCGAACTGCTTTCACTCTACGCGCCAAACGCCAAAGGTGGCAAAGGAGACCTCATTGCCAATGACCCAGACGCCCTCGCCGATACCGACCCAACCTACGCCGAACAAGTTGGCCAAATGAATCACTACTGGGGAGGCCAGCGCATGAGCGGCGGCGCCTTTTATTTTGGAGTCGTCATGCTCGTGTTTTTCATCCTCGGCTTGCTTTTTGTCAAGGACGCTCTGCGCTGGCCGTTCTTGGCCTTGAGCATCCTCGTGCTCTATTTGGCCTCCAATCAAATGAATGCCCTCAATGATTTCTTTATTCATCAGTTCCCGATGTACAACAAATTCCGCGACTCCAAAATGCTTTTGGTCTTGTGGCAAATCATGGTGCCCACCATGGGCTTGTTGTTCCTGGACAAATTGGTGCGCAACGAAGGTTTGTTGGGTCAAAAGAAATATTGGTATGGCGCCATGGGTGGCTTGTTGCTCATCGCCATCATGCTTGTAGCCAGCCCTAGTTTGTCTGGTAGCTTCATGACCTCAGAAGAGCTCAAGCAATTTGCAGATGCGGGCAAACAAGCTAAAGATGCGAGCCAAACCGCCTTTTACCAAGGCATGCGCCAAGCGGTGATCGATGCGCGGATCACTATTTACAAAGCAGACATGCAGCGTTCGTTGTTCTTGGTGATTTTAGCCTTGGGTGTGGTGGTGCTTTTCTTGCGCACCAAAATGAACCGCATGGCTATTATTGCCATCACTGGTGTATTGGTATTGGCCGATCAAATGAGCGTAGCCAAGCGCTACCTTAACAACGACGACAGCACCGGAACTTACGCAGCGTATCAAACACTAGACGAAGCGAGTGTGCCTTACCCAGTTTCACCGGCAGACATGAGCATCTTACAGCAAGAAAAGCCCAATGCGACCCTCGCACAAAAGTTACTCAGCGCTTATGCAGACTTTGATTACTACAAAAACCTCACAGATCAGTCTACACTCAATGCCTACGCTGCATTTGGTGCGCTCAATTTATCGAGCAATTACCGCGTGCTCAATGTCAATGGCACCATGGCTGAAACCAATACCAGTTTCTTCCATAAGAGCCTAGGAGGGTACCATGGTGCCAAACTCAAGCGCTATCAAGAATTTGTTGACTTCCATTTCCCAGCGGCAGTTCAAGCCTTTAGCGCGGCGGTCAATACGGCTAAAAACGAAAAATTCAGAACAATGGCCCTACCTGCAGACATGAGTCAGGAGCAGGCACAGCAAATTTTTGATACCCTAAGCGTTTCTAGCATTGCGCTCGGTGCTGAGGCGGAATACCTGAACATGCTCAATACGAAGTATGTCATCCTTAAACCCAATCAGCCGGCCA
>JBFYPV010000137.1:0-8024 GCA_041303085.1 Crocinitomicaceae bacterium | reverse complement strand
TCATTGAGCCAGAGGTCTGACCACGAATGGTTGGTCACTAAATTGCCAGACCAAGAATGTGCTAACTCATGCGCAACTACAGAGACCAAGCTTTTGTCTCCGGTGAGTAGCGTTGGGTTGGCAAAGGTGAGCATTGGGTTTTCCATGCCGCCAAACGGGAACGAGTAGGGGAGCACCAAAACGTCGTAGCGCCCCCATTGGTAGGCACCGTATAAATCTTCGGCGACGCGCATCATTTGCGGCAAGTCTTCGAATTCTTTGGCGCATTCTTGGAGGAGTTCTTTTTCGGCATAAACACCGCAGTGTTGCCCGAGTTCTTTGAAGCCGATGTCTCCGACGGCCAGTGCAATGAGGTAGCTCGGAATCGCTTTGGTCATTTCAAAATGATAGCGTCCGCTTTTGTTGAGTTTGGTGGGGTTTTTGGCACTCATGAGCGCCAGTAAGTCGTTGGGTACTTTTACGTCGGCGCTGTAGGTAATGCGGTTGGAGGGCGAATCTTGGATTGGGATCCAGGTGCGCGTCAGGATGGCTTGCCCTTGGGTGTACAGAAAGGGTTTGGTTTTGGAGCTCGTGAGGGCGGTGTCTAGCCAATCCAATGCCCCAGAGGCGTCGGTGGTTTGGTAGTAAATATTGACGTCTGCAGTTTTGGCATCTACATTGACCAAAAGCGCTTGCCCAATGATGCTGTCTTTATCCATTGGCCCGATGGTGAAGTCGGTTTCTTTCTCGGCGCCTTTTGGGCCTAAAGTTACTTTTTGGATCAAGAGTCCTTTGACGTCAAAAATAGCGGTGTCTGCCCCGCGGTTGCGCATTTGGTGTCTGGCAATACCATAAATGGTTTTGGCTGCAAAATCAACCTCGAGGTCGAGATGCAGGTGCCGGGTATTGATTTGATCTAAATTGGCGTAGCTGTGGTCGTCGTTGGGTCTTTGGCTGAGTTGTTCGGTGGCAGCAGGTTGCTTACTGGGCGCACCAGAACAAGACCAAAGCAAAAGAGTAACGAAGAACAGTAGCGCGCGCATCAAGGAGTAGTTTGGAGTCTAATATAGCCAAATTTTTCTTGCGGACCAAGCACTCCGTAGGTATAGATTCCTCGATTTTGAAGATCAAACTCAAAAGCTTTCGGAATCAGTAAGATGTTTTCGGTAGCGCGCTCATGGCTGACCTGACGCTGCATTTGCCCAGTTTGGATATCGATGCGCACCCAAGCGCCAACATTTTTGTTCTTAGACAAACTGAATGTAGCCACTTCCTTTAAGTCCTCTTTAAACACCCCGTTTTCGTCGTAATTAGTTTCTGTGTCGTTGAAAATTAAGTTCAAGGACGTGCTGTCTATAAAACTGGCGTAGGAGCTAAAAGGGCCGTAATCATTGATGCTCACCTGAATTTTTGGAATGCGTTGCTCCCAGCGCAACTGACCATTCGGGGCTATGCAAAAGGCTACGATATCGTTGTAGTAATAATAATTTGTGGTCATGCGCTGACCCGTTTGGTTGTTGTAGGTGGTATTGGTGTATACGTAGTACTTTTCAATGGAACCAATGTAGCTGCCGTCTTGAAGCGTGTAGATATCGCGGACTTCATAGCGCGAGAGCTGTGGGGTTTCGCCTTTTCGCTCCATGCGTTTTTGCAAGCGTATTTGTTCTCCTGCCTCGTGTTCGCTGAGCATGATTTCGGCACTCAAAGGAATGAAGCCTAGTGCAGTAACGGTATCGGCCAAAAGGTTGATTTGCGCATTGAAAAAGCCGTCTTGTTTGTCACTCGCTTCGCTATTGCTGTAAATGCCAAATAGCGTGAGTTGGGAGGCCTGCTGAGCGTTCATCACAAAGTTGGAGATGCGCTTGCCTTGTAGGTCAAAAGTGTAATCTTTGATGCCGTTTTGGTCGAATTGATAGACGTGTAGGTTCTTGAAGGCCTTGCGAACCCGAACGCCTTGGATCTCGACTGCGCTCATTTCTATCACGCCGATGAAAAAGTCGCCGTTGTCGGTCAGGTAATAATCTTCGATGAAGCTGAGGTTGGCGTCAAACGGGAGGTTGTATTCACCGCCACTGAGTGCTTTTAAGTCCTGATTGAAAAGCTGGTAGCCATAGGTGTCTACGCCGTTTCGCTTGCCGGGAATTTGGTAATACGCCACAAAATAAGCTTGGTTGGGCGCTTGGATCAGGTTGAACTCGGGTTGGGCGTTTGGTCGGGTATCGGTGTAGGCGAGAATTTCATTTTCTTCGATCACGTTGAACTCTGCATCCAGCACCTTGACAAATAATTTCATCTCCTTGCCAGCTCTGTCCGCAATAAAGACGGCGTGCCCATTTTTGAGCCGCAAGGTTTGCTGGTAATAGCCAAAACCTTCTGGGCTCACGGGCTTGATTTTGGTACTGGCCTCGCTACTGAGTTGCGTGTATTGGGTCAGGGTAAAAGACCCTCCGCCAAGTTGGCTACTTGCATGAATGGTAGAGAATTGTTGGTTGTCGGCCGGCAGCACGCTAATGAGGCTGCCTTTGCTGCGTTGAAGCGCTCCCCATTGCCAATCTAGATTTTGAGCTTCCAGTATAAATGAGCAAGCACAAAACAACGCGATGAGTAGGCGCGACAGCATTAGTCGACAAGTTGAACCCCGACGTAGTTGTCTGGGCTGATCAGCTTGAGCTCGGCTTTCAGTTGGGCTGAAACGGCTAGCTCGTCGATGAAGGCATGTACACTTTCTTTGGTGACGCGTTCGTTTTTGCGGGTGAGGCCTTTGAGCGCTTCATACGGTTTTTCAAAACCTTCGCGACGCAAGATGGTTTGAATGGCTTCGGCAACTACAGCCCAGTTGTTTTCGAGGTCTGCAGCTAAAGCGTCGGTGTTCAATAAAAGCTTACCGAGCCCTTTGAGGGTGGCTCCAAAAGCGATGACGCTGTGTGCGAGCGGCACACCAACGACGCGCAATACAGTGGAGTCGGTGAGGTCGCGTTGGAGGCGAGAAACGGGCAATTTGGCAGCCAAGTGCTCGTAAAGTGCGTTGGCTAAGCCCACATTGCCTTCTGAGTTTTCAAAATCGATGGGGTTGACTTTATGTGGCATGGCCGACGAACCGATTTCTCCGGCTTTGATCTGCTGCTTGAAGTAGTCCATGGAGATGTAGGTCCACATATCGCGATCGAGGTCGAGGATGATGTTGTTGATGCGCTTCATGCAGTCAAAAATGGCGGCAAGTTGGTCGTAGTGCTCAATTTGGGTGGTGGTTTGAGAGCGGTCTAGGCCAAGGATGTCGTTGACAAAGTGATTGCCAAAAGCGACCCAGTTGGTGTTTGGGTAAGCGACAAAATGTGCGTTGAAGTTGCCGGTTGCGCCACCAAATTTGGCTGGTAATTTAAGTGCTTTGAGTTGTGCGACTTGTTTGTCTAGGCGTTCTGCAAATACTTGGATTTCTTTGCCGAGGCGCGTAGGGGAGGCGGGTTGGCCGTGGGTGCGCGCGAGCATCGGGATGTCTTTCCAGTCTTGGGAAAGGGCCACAAGTTTGTCTTGGACGGCCGCTAATGCAGGTAAATAAACCGCTTCAATGCCTTCTTTTAAGGAAAGGGGAATGGCGGTGTTGTTGATGTCTTGGGAAGTGAGTCCAAAGTGAATGAACTCGAGGTAGGCGCCTAAGCCTAGGCCCTGCATTTTTTCTTTGAGGAAGTATTCAACGGCCTTGACGTCGTGGTTGGTGGTTTGCTCTGTTTCTTTGATCCAAAGCGCGTCGGCTTGCGAGAAGTTGGTATAAATAGCTCTTAGTGCCGGGAATTGTGCTTTCGGAAAGTCAGACAAATTAGAGATGCCGCTGTCCACAAGGGCAATGAGGTATTCAACCTCGACCAAAACGCGGTAGCGGATGAGTCCGTATTCTGAAAAATAGGCTTGTAAGGCAGCGGTTTTGGATTGGTAGCGACCATCTATCGGGGAGATCGCGGTAAGGGCGTTGAATTCCATATTGTATCTAAAGCACAAAGATACAACAAGCGCAAAAAATAGAAAAACCGAAAAGCGATTTATCGTAATTTTACTGCATGCAAGTTTCTAGCCGTTTTTTGAAATTCCAGTGGGTTGTCCTGATCCTCATTTTTTTAGTTGTTTTTGCCGGAAGTTTTGTCCGGATGTCGGGCAGCGGAATGGGTTGCCCAGACTGGCCTAAGTGCTTTGGCAAATGGGTTCCACCCACCGAAATTACCGAGTTACCTGCCGATTACCGCGAGGCTTACTTGCTCAAGCGCCAAAAAAAGGTCGAAAAGTTTTGTGCGTTTCTAGCTAAAATTGGACTGGATCAAACGGCTGAAAAAATCAAAAAAGACCCCAGCGTGTATGTAGAAGAAGCCTTCAATGCGCGCAAAACCTGGATCGAATACATCAACCGCCTCGCTGGTTTCTTGGCAGGCAACGCCATGCTGGTCAGTTTTGGCTGGCTTTTGTTGTATTACCGCAAGCGAAAATGGTTGCTGCTCACGGGTCTCAATTTGGTTCTGATGGGCTTCGAGGCCTGGTTTGGTTCTATTGTTGTGGCCACCAACTTGGTTCCCTGGACCATCACCGTTCACTTGTTTTTTGCTTTAGTCATTATCGGCCTACAGTTGTATTTTATCCATCAATTGCGTCGACAAACCAGAACAGATATTCCACAAAATCAATCTTTCCAACTCTTGAGTTGGCTCATCTTAGCGATTACTTTTTACCAAATGTTCTTGGGCACCCAAGTGCGCGAGGCCATTGACGCTTTGGTAAAAAAGGGCTACAGCCGCGCCGAATGGATAGAGCAACTTGGCATGCCATTTTTTATCCACCGCAGCTTCAGTTGGTTGGTTTTGATCTTGCTCACTTATTTATTTTGGCAGAACCGAAAAGTCTGGCATTATGGCCGCATCAATGTTGCGTTTTACGTCCTAGCGCTCGAACTGAGCACTGGCGTCGCCTTGGCTTATGCAGATATGCCAGGCCTTGTTCAAACCGCGCATTTGGTCTTTGCAACCATCTTGCTTTGCGTATTGCTCATGATGCGTTTTGATGCACGTGCGCAAAAACTGCAAAAATAGCCACCTCATTTTGTGGGCAGCAGTCGTTAGCGTACAGAACCAACCCGCATGCACACCGACGCCCCGTATCTCAATAGCTTAAAAGCACAAGAACCAAAAGTGCTAAAAGATTGGTATTTGCATACCTTTCCTGCTTTAATGCGGCAAGCAAGTCGTTTTTTTTCGCAGGAAGCCGAGCAAATGACGGCCGTTCACAACGCACAGCTCAAAGCGCTCAGAAACCTTTCGCAATTCAAGCCCGGCACTTCTATGGAGGCCTGGCTGGCTGTGATTTTAAGAAATGAACTCATCGATTTATACCGGCGTCAACACAAATGGCGTTGGCTCTCTTTTGAAGCCAAACACGAAGTAGCGCTCGAACCCGATTTTGACCGCCAAATGGATTTAGAAATAGAGCTGCAAAAGGTAGAGGCGGTCCTCAGTAAACTAAGTCCGACGACGCGCTTTGTGTTCAGCTTCTATGTCTATGAGCAACAAAAACCGCAAGAAATTGCGAGCGCGTTAAAAATGAACGTACAAACAGTTCGTTGGCATTTGAAAACGGCCAAACACATCCTTAAAAATCAACTGAGCCATGACTAATCCAAAATCACTAGAGGCCCTAGCGAAAGATACTTGGCCGCTATTTGAGCGCAAATTGCGCCGCGTGCGCTTACAGCAAAAAGTCAAAAAGTGGTTCTTATGGACGGCTTCTGGCTTGGCTTTGGTTGGGCTACTGCTTGTGTTATTTACAAATGAGCCTGCACAGCGCAAAAAAGAGATTAAAAAAGCGACGGCAATCCAAGCGCCAGCAACAATAAACAAAAAGGCTTTTAGTTATGAAAAGTTAACTCAAACACCCCTCTTTTTTAAACCAGCTGATCAATTTAAACCAGCTGATCAAGCCATATTCAAACAGCAGCCTGTTTTGGAGGGATACTGCGCTTGGTCTTCGTTCAAAGACTTAAAACCTTTAGCGCAATCATTATACAATTCGGCTTTGATCTACCGAGCCGACCTATCATTGGCCTGCGCGCAACTCAATATCCAGCCGCTGACTTGGTCTTTGCAGTCAAATGGTCATTCTTTAAGTGTACTCATCGACAAACAAACGCTCATGATCATGAATTTGATGTACGGAACAGAAGCCTTATCTGAGTATCCTGCCGACTTCAATAACGAGTCTTTTTACCGTCCGGCGTTTTTTCCGGCTGATCAATTCGTTCATATTGCATTTTATGAGGTAGGTGACTGGATCCAAGACCCGTTAACCGTCAGGCTCAACATGAACCGCATGAGCGACAACGTACGCATTGCGCCTTGGCTTGTTTCAAGCAATTACCGCGTGCTCAATACGAGTTTTTACCGTTCTCCAATGCCGCGATACCGCAAAAATCTTTTTGTGGCCGACCGCCCGCCAACGGCGTTCAATCCGCTGCTTTTTCATCGGGCCGACACCTTGATCGCCGTTACTGCACAAGCGCAGCGCATCACCAAACTTTCGATGTATGGACTTGTTTGTGGCGCCAAAGAAATCACTTACAAAAGCAAAGGCATACATAGCTTGAAGCGCCTAGAACCGATGCTCGACCCCGTGAACAATACGCTGTATGTGCTGGCGCCAACGAATTTTCATTTCATTATTTATCGAGTGGACCTCAATAGTGGAGTGGCTCAGCAAGTTTTCCAAACTCCAAGCGTGTGGAAGGGCGCCGAATTTGAAATTTCAGCAGGGCAACTTACCTACAACTATAAAGGCAAGCTGATCACAGTAAGCCTACCTTAATCAGCGCAGGCATTTTTGAGTGTAGCCCTTGACGTCTACAAAATAGGTGCCCGCTGGAAAATCAGCAATAGAGATCAGGTGTTCGGTTTGGCTGAGCTGCAAGGATAGCAAGACCCGACCCTGTATATCTCGAATCCTTAATTGTTCACCTATCAAAACAGGATTGATGCGCACGAGCAGCGAGGCGTCTTGCAGCAGGTTGTAGACCTCAAAAAATTCTTTTTCGCTGATATCTGCCTCTGGACTATACGCCAAACGCCAGGTTTCATTGAGGCGGTCGTTGCCAGCAATGCCTGTGGTGAGGTGAAAATAACCATTGCCCATAAACGCCATGCAGCCTTTTCTCGAGCTTGCGGCAAAGGGCAAAAGTTGTTCGCTTTGGTAGGTATTTAAATTGATTTTCTCCAAACCGCTCAGCACGTTGTCATTGATGTCGACGCCTCCAAAAACAAACAAGAGCGTATCTTCTTGCGCACTGCCGATATACATCCGGCTGCCCAAGTTGAGTTGAGCCGTGTAGTTGCTCCATTGGTCGTTTTGTGGGTCGTAAAGCCAGGTGTCGGCATTCCATCCGGTTTGGTTCGCATCATCGGTGCGCCCACCCGCCACAAAACCATTGGTTTGATTGGCAAAGCCGACGCCGCGCCATATGCCGTTGAAGGGTAGGTTGCCGAGTTGTTCCCATTGGTTGCTATTGAAGTGAAAACACCACACTTCATTGAGGATTCCGCTTGTAGTGCGTCCGCCAACCCAGTAAAGATTGTCGCCAATCAAAAAATGTTGCGCTCCGGCGCGGCCTGCTCCTGGAAATTCGGGCATGGGGTCCCAGGTATCTGTTAGGGGAGCATAGCGCCAAAAAGTGTTGAAATAGTAACCGTTGCAGTTCTCCCCACCCAAAATGTAGCCTTTTTCTTGGTAACTAAAGGCGCTTGCATATTGTCTTTCTTGCCAAATGGGCAGCGGTGCAGCAGTATTCCAGGTGCAATTGTAGGAGTCGTAAACAAAGAAATCACGGGTACAACCAAAATCGCTACCGCGCCCCGTGCCACAAAAGTGCAGGCTGCCGATGCTGAATTGCGCGCCGTCGTCTCGGGCCATGCCCGGAAAAGTGGCTTGTTGCTGCCAAAACTGAGCAGCTACCTCTAGGGGCAGCAAGAGCAAAGTCAAAAGTAAAATCCGCATTTGCCCTTAACGCAATAATTTGATTTTTA
>JBFYPV010000136.1:0-13854 GCA_041303085.1 Crocinitomicaceae bacterium | reverse complement strand
TTAAAGACAGCGTACCCTTTATTGATCAACAGTTTCGCGTTCTAGAGAAGGATAAAAAAGTTATTGATTACCCATCTTATTTCAAAAATCAAGCACAAACTGAACTACCTGAGCAAGGAGCGACCATCAAGGTATTTAACACCAACTTGTTTCAGAGCGTGAATCCGTTTTGGGTCATTGCGCTCACCCCATTGGTAGTGGCATTTTTCGCCTTTTTAAACAGAAAAGGTAAAGAACCCTCTACCCCAACCAAAATTGCTTTCGGACTACTGATTTCTGCATTGTCTTGTTTGGTGATGGTTGGTGCCGTATATGCATCCAATAACGGCGCGGAGAAATCATCAGCTTGGTGGTTCATCAGTTCTTATGCCGTGATTACCATTGGAGAGCTCTTCTTGAGTCCAATGGGGCTATCCTTGGTGTCTAAACTCAGCCCAGCACGCCTCACCTCTTTAATGATGGGCGGATGGTTCTTGGCAACCTCTATTGGCAACAAACTTTCGGGTGTTTTGAGCTCAATGTGGGATGGCTACGATCAGAAAGCCAACTTTTTCTATGTCAATTTCGTCTTATTAGGTTTGGCCGCACTTTTGCTTTTTGGCATGTTGCGCAAGCTCAATAAGGTTTTTAGTCAGTACTAGCCTATTCGCTTCTGCACCAAAGCTGCAACCTTCTGATAAAAGTGTTGAGGTTGATACGTGCGCCACTCAATTTCTTCGAGTTCGCCGCCCATGACAAAATAGTGGTCAATGCCGACGTGTTCAAATTCGCGGATGACATGGTCGTGGAAATTCACCATGGCGATCCAGCCGTCCTCGACGTCGTCGAACCATTCTTCGTAATAGCAGTCGTCGGAATGGTGAAAATTCAGGACGTTTTCGCCTATTAAAATAAAGGCATTGATACCTGAATCAATTAGTACGTCAATGACATCGCGCTTGAGCAGCATGATGTCGTTTTCTATTGCGTCGTTCCATTCGCCAATGAGTTCAATGATGGCGTACTGCTCGTCGTAGTCGGCGTAAAGCACCTTCAAAAAAAGCGTGGGCGAGCCAAATTCATCCCATTGTGGGTGGATGTAGAAGTTGTAGATGGTGTTGCTGAAGGCAAACTCGCTGTATTCCCTGCCATAAAATGGAGAGCTCGGGTCTTCGTCGGCGATATAGTAGCCGCGCCAATTATAAAAGGGTTCAACGAAATGCATGGCGCAAAATTACAAGGAATCTCTTAACTTTGCGGCGTGGGAAAAGATAAGTTAAAACGCTTTGCAGCGATCAAAACATTTGCCAATGTATTCGAACCCGTTATGGGCGAACCATTCGCGCCAAAAGGAAATTGGAGAACCAGCGTTTTCCAAAACAACAACCCTATTATCCTGGAACTTGGTTGCGGAAAGGGCGAATACGCCGTCGGGATGGGTCGCCAGTTTCCAGACCGCAATTTCATCGGTGTAGACCTCAAGGGCAACCGCATATATATTGGGGCCAAAGAAGCACTCGAAACCAACCTGAGCAACGTTGCGTTTTTGCGCACCCGCATCGATTTTATCTTAGATTACTTTGAAGATGGTGAAGTCGATGAAATTTGGCTCACGTTCTCCGATCCACAGCCCCAAAAAGCCCGCAAAAGGCTCTCCTCGCCTATTTTTACGGCGCGCTATCAAAAAATCCTCAAACCAGGCGGCATCATTCACATGAAAACCGACTCAGATGTCTTGTTCGACTACACCCTAGAGCAAATCGAAGAACACGGCCACCAAATGCTCGAGTGCTACCCCAATCTGTACGCCAACCTCCCCGAAGATTTAGATGCACAAACCAAAGAAATCTTCCACATCAAAACGTACTACGAAGAATTCTTCAGCAAGCGCGGGCATATCATTAAGTACTGTAAGTTTCGTTTGGCTGAGCAAGCTTAACGAATGCGCGTATAATTCGCGTAATTGGTATCTATGCCAATTGCTTTTAGGAGGTCTTTGAGCCTATTCTTTAAAGTCTTTTTGTTTCGGGCGATATCCGTCTGAAAAGTCCAGTTGCGCGCTGCAATGCGCTCCGCAATCCATTTTGGGTGTGTGCCTTCAAAACGCGCAAGCTCGTGGATGTGGTCTTCGTAATCAAAGGACGTAGCCACTTTGACGTTTTTTTCGAGCCAAGCGTCGTCGTGCCACAGCCTGTGAAAGCGCTCTTGTTTGCGCTGCATGGCTTGCGGATCCTTGACCCAACCGTAATGGTGCACTTTGGCATTGGCCAAGGCTACTTTCAGCTTTTGATCTGGTGCTTTGCGGAAACCTTGGGCGTCTCTAAATGAGTAGATGCCACGGCGCGGCTTGATGATGCGGATTTCTTTTTTGTACCAATTGTTCGAGACACCAATGTAGTCGTAAGAACCGTAAAAGTGCAGGTAATCGAACAATAAGCCGTCTACTTCTTGGTTGTTTTGATGCTGCTCCATGGCGCTGCGAATGGCGGCATGATCTGCTTCGTGCAGTACTTCATCGCCTTGAATATAAATGGCCCAATCGGCGTCTGGGGCAATGGCTGCAAGTGCTTTGTCGGTCTCGACGGCGAGTACGCGGCCGTTTTGGCGCAGGGTGTCGTCCCAGGTGGTTTGGATGACCCTCACTTTAGGATCAATGTTTTGAATCAGGCCGAGGGTGTCGTCGTCTGAATTGCCAACAGCTACCACTACTTCGTCGCACAAAGGCAAGATGGATTGTATAGAAGCTACTACCGGGTAATCGAGTAGAATGGCATTTCTGATGAATGTAAAGCCGCTAACCTTCAAGGCTATTTGTCTAAAACTTTCGGAATTCGGAAATAATCGGAGTCTTTTTTGGGTGCATTGCGCAGCGCTTCTTCGTGGCTAACGCTTTGTTCGGTGCTGTCGTCACGGAGTCGGTTGACTTCATTAGACATAAAAATAAGTGGTTCTACACCGGTGGTGTCGAGTTCAGAGAGTTTGTCTACAAAGGCGATCATGCGCTGTAAATCTTGACGAATTGCCTCCTTTTCTGAGCCTTCAAAAGATAATTTAGAAAGGTTGGCGATGTGATCGAGTAAAGCTTCGTTGATTTCCATAAGACAAAATTACGATTTTTTAAATAGATGCGGATGGGCTGCTTTCAGCGGCGCTTCAATGAGCTCAAAACATTTGTCGCTGATTTCTTCGGCACTGCGCGCGGCGATTTCTTCTACAGAAATATAGGGATGGATGTGCACCTCTACAACACCAGGATGCGCTGGCCCTAAGATATGTGTTGGGTCTGAAAAAAGGTGGAAATTTTGGGTAAAGGTCAAAGGTAAAATAGGCACATTCAAGTTTTTGGCCAAGCGAAAGGCGCCGTTTTTGAAAGGATACATTTGCGGGATGTTTTCTTCTGGGATGGTCCCCTCCGGAAAAATAACGATAGACCAACCGCCTTCCATAGCTTTTTTGGCCTGCCCAAGTGCTTGCCCAGCCTTTGATTTGTCTTTGCGATACACTGGAATATTGAGCGCTTTAAAGTAGGTCCGAACTATCGGATATTTGAGTATTTCTGCCTTTCCCAAAAAAGCAAATGGATGCTTGGGAAGAATGGAGGGCAAGAGAAAGATGTCTAAGTAGGAAGTGTGATTGGACACAATTATAAACGGCGCCTTAGGTAAAGGTGACTTGAGTTTGACGCGAACGGGATAAATGCAAAAAATACGCAGTAACCAGCTCCAGAGAATAAAGATCTGAAAGCCGTGTTTGCGCCAAGATGGCCTGAGTTGTAAAACCCAAAAGAAAGGATAAAACAAAAGCGCGAAAATAAAAAAGACTAGGGCTATGTATAGCTTCCAAATGAGACCGAACACACCAACGATTTTCTGCATGCCTCAAAGTTAGCAATTACAAGAGAGCAACAGCCACTCAAAAACGCTGCAAAATGACTAATTTTGAACAAAATTAACGCAATGTCTCGCATTTTAACCGGAATTCAAAGTACAGGAACACCCCACTTAGGCAATATCTTAGGCGCCATTTTACCTGCAATACGCTTGGCTCAAGACCCCGTCAACGAATCCTTTTTGTTCATTGCCGACATGCATTCCCTGACGCAAATCAAAGACGGCGCTACTTTGCGCAACAATACCTACGCTACAGCTGCCACGTGGTTGGCTTTTGGTCTCGACCCCGCAAAAACCGTATTTTACCGCCAATCTGACGTTCCTGAAGTCAGCGAACTCACCTGGTATTTACTGTGTCAGTATCCGTACCAGCGCCTCACACTTGCGCATTCTTTCAAAGACAAAGCAGACCGCCTAGACGACGTCAATGGTGGTTTGTTCACCTACCCCATCTTGATGGCGGCCGACATCTTATTGTACGATGCCGAAATTGTACCCGTTGGCAAAGACCAAAAACAACACATCGAAATGGCTCGAGATGTGGCCAATCGCTTCAATCTCACTTACGGAGACACCTTTGTGTTGCCCGAAGAACAAATCCAGCCAGACACCATGCTCATCCCGGGCACCGACGGCGAAAAGATGAGTAAGTCGCGCCATAACTTCATCGATGTTTTCTTGCCAGAAAAACAACTCCGCAAGCAAATCATGTCTATTGTCTCGGATAGCACGCCACTAGAAGAACCGAAGAACACCGCCACCTGCCATACGTTTGCACTCTACAAATTATTGGCCTCACCGGCTCAAATTGAGCAAATGACCGCCAACTATCACGGTGGAAATTACGGTTACGGACACGCCAAGCAAGCACTCTACGAGCTCATTTTGGAGAAATTCAGCAAAGAAAGAGCCATTTTTGATCACTTAATGGCGAATACGTCAGAAATCGATGCAGCGCTCTCTATTGGTGCGCAAAAAGCGAGAAGTGTAGCGCAAGAAGTACTCAAGCGCGCGAGAACAAAAGTTGGGTACTAAGCCAGGTTTAAGGCCTCGGGTTTTCAATGGCGCTATGGCCAAATGTGAACCCTAGCTTGAACCAACGCCCCGGCATCTGCACAAAGCCTGCCTCTACATATTGTGTATTCGTGAGGTTGTTCCCTTCTGCAAAAACAGTCCATTTATTTTTGATCGGTACCAGCATTTTAGCGTCCACTACCTGATACAAAGGTTGCGCGATGCGTTGCACCAAACGGTAGGTAAGGTTGAGTTGGACTTTTTCACTTAAATCAAGCTGGGCTACGCCATTAATTTGCTGGCGCATACTCGTGATCGCATAGCGAGATTCTTGCTCGCTCGTAAAATTGTGCTGTGCAGTGATGTAGGTATAATTGACATTGAATTTGTTTAGGCCCCAAGTACCGCTCTTTTTGAGGCTGAGCTGCAAACTGGTTTCAAAACCAGTAAATGCCACATTTGCAATGTTCACGGGTGTCCAAGGATTTGGATTGGGTGTGATTTCAGACGCCTCCCTAACCCAGTCGATCATGTTGGTGTGTTGTCTGTAAAATACCGCCGCCTCCGCTTGATAACTCAGTTTGGTGCCGTCGGAATAATTGGGTGTTTGTCTCCAACCAAGTTCGGTGGCATGTGAAAATTCAGGCTGTAAATTTGGGTTGCCCACATTAGAAGGGTCTGTGTAGTACATTTCAGTCCAACTCGGCACGCGGTTACCACGGCTGTAATTGGCAAAAACATACTGCCGGCTTGAAAAAGAACGGCCCAATTGAATACTCGGCATCAGTTGTGGGTTTTGCCAGTTGTAAGCAAACACCAAAAGCCCTGCGGCATAGTTCACAGTACCCAGCGAGCCTTGAGCTTGCATAAACGCACTCTGATATTGCCGCTCGCGCTCACCTAAATTACTGCTATTGAGTTGCTCTAAGCGTTGTTCCAAACCAAAAAGGATGTGTTGCCTCTTCACATTCACCGACAATTGCGCTTCATAGCTCAGTACATTTGAAACGTGGGTATTGGTATAAAACGCAGGATCATTGCGCTTCAAGCGAAATTCATCGGCATGGCTGCGCAACATGGCTTGTTGGCGGAATTGATACCAAGTAGAACTTCCTTCTTTTTTTGAATACCAGTGGAAATTATGTTTGGCTCCAGCCATCGCCATAGTGGTGCGCTCCCATTGGTCAGGGAACTTATTGGTATAAAAACCATTTGCGCCAAAATTTCGATCTGTATAAGCCGCCAAATAGGTCAAGCGGTGTCTTTGATTTGCACCAATTGGATGAGAACTCGTGTAAAAAAGTTGATGGTTCTTGAAATCTGAGTTATACCAATGCCCCGCAGATTGATCTCTTGCCACCGCCAACAACTGCTGATACTTTTTGATTTTCATGCGCACCATGGCTTGCGCACCAAAACTATTGAAACTGCCGCCATAAGCTGTGGTCTTGACCTGAAAAGCGTCAGAGGCATAGGCGCCAATATGCACTGCTCCGGTTAAGGCGCTTTGGCCAAATTGTAGGACCGTTGGGCTTTTGAAAACTTGGATTTCCGAAACAGCAATGAGTGGGATAGGTAAATTAGCCGCATGATGCCCGGTTTGTGGGTCGGTCATTTTGAAGCCGTTGACGACTATTAAACTTTGTTCGAAATTGCCACCTCGGATGCCGATATCGGCTTGCGTTCCACTCAAGCCACGCTGACGCACATCTACCCCACCAACGTAAGAAAGTGCCTCCGGTAAACTTCTGACAGGAAGTGCCGTGAGTTGGGCTGCAGTCAACTTTTCGATGCTTTGCATGCGCTCCTGGTAAGAACCCCCAGTTCGCCCAGCAATCAGTTCAACTTGACGGGTGGTCATGACGCGGGATGGAATGAGCTTTAAAATAGAGTCGAAAGCAGGTTGCTGCGCCCAAAGTGCTGAAAATTGAAAAAAGGAAAGCAAAAAGAAGAAAAACAGGATGTTTTTGTTCAAAAGGGAGTTACTTCTTGACATATCACGAAGATGCTTGGCGTAGATTTTTTCCATAAAACCAGCAAAAATACGGATTAAAGCGTGTCAGCGCTTCGAAATCTTGTTGCCGGTGATATTGCGCTGTAAGTTGCATTTGTGACGGCCGACTTCAAAACCTCGGAGTGCGCTGTGCTTGGTGGCTCTGCCCTGCACGCGTGCGCGCCACATGCGCCATGAACTCGGTTTCATTTCTCTGCGCATTAATGAAATCACTTCGGCTTCTTTGAGGCCAAACTGCAAAAGAATAGCATCGAAAGGCGTGCGGTCTTCCCAGGCCATTTCAATGATGCGGTCGATATCTTGCTCAGAAAGCAGTTTGAGGTCCATACGCTTCAAACAAGATTTGCTACTTTTTGTTTTGCTGTTATGAAAGGAGTTAAAAAACAGCATTTACCAGAAAAAACCTGTCTTTCTTGTCAAAAACCTTTTGCTTGGCGCAAAAAGTGGGAGAAAAACTGGGCTGAAGTGAAATACTGCTCAGACCGCTGCAGGGCTCAACGCAGCAAATAAGAGAGTTCAGCCAACGTTGGCAAATGGTCTTGGTAAGTAAATTCCAAGGTGTGTTTACCCGGCAAAAGCGTTTCAAAATTGTGTTCAAAGTGGAGTTCTTGGTTTTTACTAAAGAGCCAAAAATCTACCAACGGTTGTTGGGTATCAATCTGTACAACAGCTTTTTTCAAATCGGGATCGGTAAGTTGAATCTTCATTGTTGCTTGCACTTCAGGGACTTTCCGCTTCTCAATAAAGGTGAACAAGCGCGCATATTGCTCATCGAGCGTCACTTTGATAAATCCTTGTTTTTCTGCATTGAGCGCGATAAGCACCTGCATTGTATTATTCCGAAGTGGATAGGTTCTTCTTTGTGTATTCACAAGTTTCCCATCAAGGTCATAAAAATCAAGCTGGACCGTAACTAAAGTATCTTCGGGCAAATCACTGGTAAGTACAAGGTAATGGGTGTCATCTTTGATTTGTTCGAGCACGGCAATAGCGCGGTAATCTTCTTTGACCGCATAATGAAGGGCCTTCCAGTTGTTGTGATCATCTAGGCTAGACCAAGTTGGGGCAGGCCAGCAATCATTGAGCTGCCAATAAACAGTTCCCATGCTGCGCGGTGCATCTGACCGATGACCTGCAATAGCCATGCTAACTGCTTTGCGCTGTGTGAGCTGAGAATAATACACAAATGTTTCAAAGTCTTTGGCCTTGCCGTAATAGGTCTTGGCGTGTTTTTCGATCATGCCATTGCCCACATAAGACTTCTGGTGTGTCTGCATCACTGAAGAATGTAGACTTTGGTCTTTTCCTTGCGCAAAACGGTTGATGCTACTTGGTTCTGGAAAGCTCTGAAAGCCATATTCGGCATTGAAGCGGCCAATTTTTGTGGCAAAATCGGTCATGGGATCTTTACCGTGCCATACGCCCCAATAATGCATGGTGCCGTGGTCAAAATATTCGGCTTTCCCCCAATTACTGAGCGGAGAGGTATGGACATACGGAATGCTCGAGTTGGTGATGTTCTGGACCTGCAAGGGCAATACCTTTTGAAATAAGTCAACATACGCCAATTCAATTTCTTGTTGCGCCTGCTCTTGCAAATTGTATTGTGCTTGAAAACCCCAGTTATGCCAGGCTACATCAACTTCGTTGTTGCCATTGAAGTAAACCAATGAAGGATGCGCCGCCAAGCGCGGAATTTGCTGCTTGATTTCTTTGGTTACGAGGTCCAAAAAGGGTTTGTCTCCTGGATACATGGCACAAGCAAACATGAAGTCGTGCCAAACCATGATTCCGGCGCGGTCACAAGCCTCCATAAAAGCTTCTGGCGCGTACATACCGCCTCCCCAGATGCGCACCATATTGAAATGAGCAGCTTGCATTTGCGGCACCAAGGCCACATAAGCGCTGTCTAGGGCCGGGCCAGCAAAAATTCCGGGTGGAATCACGTTGGCACCTTTTGCAAAAATGTTGCGGCCATTGATTTGAAAAGCGAAAGAAGTACCCCACTCGTCTTTTTCTTGAATCAATGCTGCGGTTCGGATGCCAAAAGAAAAAGGATGTTCCAAAACAAGCCCGCCTTGCGCATCGTAAAAACGCAGGGTGTCTTCATATATGTGCTGAGCGCCCTGCCCTTTTGGCCACCAAAGCTGAGGGTTCGTGAGGCTGTGCTCCAATTTAAAATCTTCTTGCGTCGCAATTTGAAAATCCTTGAAATAAGTACTGCTGCAACGCAGAACTTTGCCTTCGCCTAGCAGCCCTCCTTTGAGCTCGAGTCTCGCCTCGTTCTCCCTGATTTCAAGGGTATTGACCAATAAATAAGCGACACTTAATTGGGGCTGAAAGTCTAAAGTGATTGGATACGCAAAACCTATGGTGTTGAGCCGTGGCGCCCAATCCCAACCAAAATGGTACTGAGGCTTTCGGGTTAACGAAGCCACTTTTACAGCACCGACATCATTTGGAGATGGATAGGTAAAGGCCTTGTACTGATCAGTTTGCGCGTGGTAACTTATCGGAGGGTCAATCCTGATCTCGATGGTATTGTACCCACATAATAATTCTTTAACCGCAATTGAAATGTGGTAATGAATAAAGAAATTATCGGTTTTCGCCAATAACTTTCCGTTGAGATAGATTTGCGCGTAGGTATCTAAATTGGGAATATCTAGGACAAGTTCTTCGGCATTATAGAAGGCTTCATTTAAGAAAAACTTGGAACGAAATTGCCAAGCATGGTCTTCTATCCATTGGTAATTGGTTTCGTTTTCACCATAAAACGGATCGGGGAGCTCACCTTTTTTCCATAAAAATTCTTGTACTGTTCCGGCCTGACCGAAAGGCAGCCAAGTTTTTTGAACGGGATGATACATTTCCCAATCGAGTGTCAATTGCGCGTAGGATTGCAAAGCCGTCAGACTCAAAAACAAAGACCAAAGGAGCGGTTTCATTCTTACCAATTGCGGTCAAATTTGGCATCGATGAGTGCCTCCCCCGCGTTGTTGCGCAAAGCGTAATTGAAGCCAGCAAAAATGGAATAGCCGCCGTAATTGCCGTTTTTATCGATGGCAATAAAGCCACATTGCAAGCCGGTGAGGTCTTTGTTTTTGCGAATAATGCGCATGCAGGCTTCTTTACAGGCCGCTTCTGGCGCTAAGCCTTGGCGCATGAGCTCCACAACGGTGTGGCTGCCCGCTACGCGGACAATCGCTTCGCCCAAGCCGGTGGCTGTTGCTGCCCCCACTTCTTCGTCTACAAATAAACCTGCGCCAATAATCGGCGAATCGCCCACGCGGCCATGCATTTTGTAAGCCCAGCCACTTGTGGTGCAAGCACCCGCAAGCCGACCATTTGCATCCATGGCGATCATGCCAATGGTGTCGTGGTTTTCGTGGTTGATTTCGGGTTTCTTGAATAAATCTTTGTTCTCCTTGCGCCATTGCTCGTAGTCTTTCTTGACTTCTGGGATGGGCATTTTGGCAGTTTCAAAACCTTGTTCGAGGGCAAATTTCTTGGCTCCTGCACCAACGAGCATAACGTGCTGTGTGCGCTCCATAACCGCACGCGCTACATTGATCGGGTGCGCAAGGCCTTCTAAAAAAGCCACTGAGCCGCAACGGGAGTCGCCGCTCATGATACACGCATCTAGGGTCACGTGGCCATCGCGGTCTGGGCGGCCGCCAACTCCTACACTTCGGTTGGTCAAATCGGCTTCGGTCACCATCACGCCTTTTTCGACAGCATCTAGCGCAGAGCCGCCTTTGGAAAGCACCTGCCAGGCACCCTCGTTGGCTGCCAAGCCGTGGTTCCAGGTAGAGAGCACAAGTGGGCCATCGGTCTTTCCGGAGAAAGATTGGCTAAAGGTCTGACTCGCTTTGGGTTTGTCGACCAAACTGAGTGCGCCTAAAATGGCACCAAAGCGGATAAATTGTCTTCTTTTCATAAGCTTATCTGTTGCGGAGTTCTGCCGCTAACCAATTTTGAAAGGCCGTGGCATTTTTTGCGTGTTCAGCTCCTGAGGCTGTAAAATTGTGAGTACCCGAGTAATCTGGCTTGGCACACATAAAGATATAATCGTTCTTGTCTGGATTCAGCACCGCTTCAACAACGCCAACGGGCGGTAAATAAATCGGCCCCGGCGGTAAGCCTTTGATTTTATAGGTGTTGTAAGCGCAATCGATGTCGCGGTGAACGGCCAGCAAGCGTTGAACGCCTTTGAGTTGGTCGCCCCAGCAAAATTTAAAAGTCGGGTCGGATTGCAATTTGACACCCTGCTTGATACGGTTGAGATAAAGCCCTGCAATGACCGGCCATTCCTCAGCCCTTCTCGACTGCTCTGAATAGACAATACTCGCGAGCGTTACCGCCTCACTGGGTGCATTTAAACCCACTGTTTTTAACTTGACCATGCGCGCTGAGGTCCAGAAATTCTTGAATTCTTGAGCCATACGCGCCACAAATTGAGCCGGTGTTTGGTCCCAATATAGCTCATAGGTATTCGGAATAAACAATGCGGGCAGTTGCTCGAGTGTAAATCCTAAACTTGAAAGCGTTTGGCCATTTTGAAGATGTGCCATCAAAGCAGCGCTGTCGAGGTCTAGTTGGTTTTGAAGCTTTCCAGCAAGGTCGTTGAGGGTGCGGCAATTTTCAAAATTGACTTTAACAGTTTGCTCGGCGTTTCCGTTCAACTTGCTATTTAAAGTAAAGCCATTCCAAATGTGGCGATACGCTGTACCTGGCTCGATGACGTATTTGCCGGGTGCAATATTGCGCGAATTCATTTCCTTTTTTGTGCCGACCAATTCAAAAAGCGCTGAATGGGAGATCACCCCTTTTTCTTGCAGCAGTTGCGCCACATATTTCACATCTAATGCTTGCTCCTTTGCAGAGAGATAAACAACGACTGCTGAGGCATTGCTCGACTTTTGAAAAGCCGCATAAAAATACCTGAGTTTTGGAAGCAAAACAATTGCAATACCTAATGCTACAGCGAAAATAAGGAGGATTATTTTTTGTTTTCTAGACATAATTGATAAGTGAGTTCGTCGAAATATTGATTTTTATAGCGCAGCCAATTTTTACGGGTGCCCACGTGTTCAAAACCTGCTTTTTCGAAAAGCTGGACACTGGCGTGGTTGTCTCCGTGGATTTGACAATATAAATTGCGGAGTTCTAGTGTTTCGCTGCAATAGCGAATGAGTAAGGAAAGGGCATCTGTGGCAAAACCATGGCCTTTGTCTTGCTCTTCGGCAATGAGAATGCCCACTGCGGCATAGCCATGCTTGAAATTGAGGTCGTAGAGGTCAATGACGCCAACGGGGCGTGCGTCTGTGTTGGTTTGCAGCACCAAGCGCATTTGGCCAGACTTGCGGATATCTGATTGCTGCTCGATGAGTTGATGGATGTCGTACATCGAAAAAGGCACTTCGGTATTGGAAACCTTCCAGTTGGCCGGATTGTTTTCCCAGAGAAAAATAGTGCCTGCGTCGTCCTTTTCGACGGCTCTCAATGTAATTAGACTACCCCTTAAGCTCATAAATTCCGTTATAAACGCGTTTGGCTGGCCCGGTAAGGTACACTTCGCAAAAAGATAAATCTTCGAGTTGTTGCCATTCGACCATTAAGGTGCCGCCTTTGGTCTGAACATTCACTTTGCCTGAAGCTACATTTTGAAGTTGCGCAAAAACCAGCGCCGCAGCAGTAACGCCCGTGCCACAGGAAAGTGTTTCGTCTTCTACTCCTCTTTCATAGGTAGCCACTTGAATGAAATTGTCTTGGAGGGCCATTAAATTGACGTTGATGCCCGCTTTAGAATAAGTGTTGTTGTAGCGAATGCTGCGCCCCGTCTCCACAACATGTGAGGTGTCGTGATTGGTGTCTTCTAAAATAAAATGTGGTGAGCCCGTTTGGACTTCATAACCGTTTTCAAGTACTACAATAGGCGGCACATTGGCCATTTTGAGGCGCACTTCGTCTTGGCACAACCAAGCTTCGTGTGGGCCGTCAATGGCTAAAAAATGGGTGTGTGGCGATTTCAATAAACCAAGGGTATATGCAAAAGCGACAGCACAGCGCGCACCGTTCCCACAAAAAGACTGCGTGCCATCGGCGTTGTAATAAACCACTTCAAAATCTAGGCTTGCGTGCGTTTGCAGTAGGATTAGGCCGTCTGCACCTATGCCAAATTTGCGCTTGCAGAGCAACTGAATGTCAGCAATTGACAAATTGTCATGTGCACCTGAGGTGTTGTCTAGCATGATGAAATCATTGCCAGTGCCTTGATATTTGGAGAATTGTAGTGTCATTGCGCTCGAACAAAAATAGTTGAATATTCGTTACCAATTCTTAACAAAATTTAACATTTTTCAAGCAATTTTTGGAACGCTCTTTGCGTTTATGCAGCAGTAATTTAAAATATGACAGTATGACACTTACCAGCACACTCAAATTATTCGGCTTGGGTATTTTAGGAGGTACCCTTCCTTTGGCTACTTATGTCATTATTCAACATAACAGTAGCCGCTTATCCGATCAAGTTTTGGACGGCAAGCTCCGCGCACCAATCCAGCAAGTAGACTACAACGGCGTGCCTCAAGGCCTCGACTTCACTGCAGCAGCAGAAAGCACCGTTCATTCCGTTGTGCACATCACCACCAAAGTAGTTCAAACCACCTTTCAGCGCGATCCTTTCCAAGAGTTTTTCTACGGCCCTGGTGCCGGAGGCCGCGAGTTCAAACAATACGGAGCGGGCGCCGGATCGGGCGTTATCGTCTCCTCCAAGGGCTATATCGTGACCAACAATCACGTCATTGAAAACGCCAGCGAAATTGAAGTCATCCTCAACGACAACTCCAAATACACCGCTAAAGTGGTGGGCACAGACCCCTCCACAGATATTGCCGTACTCAAAATTGAAGGCGAGAACTTCCCCGCCATTCCGATCGGCAACTCCGACGAACT
>JBFYPV010000135.1:0-4966 GCA_041303085.1 Crocinitomicaceae bacterium | reverse complement strand
GCGGCCACGACCGTTTTGTGCAAATATACTTGCCAATACATGAGGCGGCGGGCCACAATAAATTTTTCTACGGAGTAAATTCCTTTTTCTTCGAGCACCAAATTCCCTTCGTGGACATTCAGCATCTCGATGAGGCGCTCGCTGCCAATGACGCCCTCCGAAACACCCGAATAAAAGCTGTCGCGGTTGAGGTAGTCGAGGCGGTCCATGTCGAGCTGACTTGATACCAATTGGTGCAAAAATGGTCGGTGGTATTCGTTTTTAAAGATTTCAAGTGCCAAAGCGAGGTCTTGCCCATACTCTACAGTGAGCTCGGCGATAAAGTAAGCTGATATTTGTTCGTGGCTGACGCCGCAAACGATGTCGTACTCGAGCGCATGGCTAAAAGGGCCGTGGCCGATGTCGTGCAATAAAATTGCCAAGCAAACCGCGCGTTCTTCTTCCTCGCTGACCGCATGGCCTTTGCGGCGAATGCTTGTAACGGCTTGGGTCATGAGGTGCATGGCGCCCAATACATGATGAAAACGGGTGTGCATAGCGCCCGGATACACCAAATGACTGAGCCCTAATTGCTGGATGCGACGCAAGCGCTGCAGGTACGGATGCTCGAGGATATCGAAAATAATTTCGTGAGGCAAAGAAATAAAACCGTAGACTGGGTCGTTTATGATTTTCTTCTTGTTGTTGGGGGCTGTGTTCGCTGGCAAGTTGCTAACTTTAAAAATTCAATCAAAGCTATTAAAAATAAGACATATGCAAGGTAAAATTCTTTGGGCCGACGACGAAATCGAATTACTCAAACCACACGTGCTCTTTTTGGAGTCAAAAGGTTATGAAGTAGAAACGGCAACTAATGGCCAAGATGCCATCGAAAAAGCCTTGGGTCAGCATTTTGACATCATCTTCCTCGATGAAAACATGCCCGGACTGAGCGGCCTAGAAACCCTCGCACAAATCAAGGAGCACAAAGCGCTCGTACCGGTCGTGATGATCACCAAAAGCGAAGAAGAACACATCATGGAAGAAGCCATCGGTTCCAAAATTGCCGATTACCTCATCAAGCCGGTCAATCCGAATCAGATTTTACTGAGCATCAAAAAAAACCTCGACCACAGCAAGCTCATCAGTCAGAAAACCAACGCGAGCTACCAGCAAGAATTCCGCCAACTCGGGATGCAACTTTCTGGTCGCTTAGACGCCGACGAATGGAAAGAACTCTACACCAAACTCGTTTTCTGGGAGCTCCAACTAGACAATATCGAAGACACCGGCATGCGCGAAATCTTCGAGATGCAGAAAAAAGAAGCCAACAAACTTTTCTGCGACTTCATCGAAGACAACTACCTCGACTGGACCAGCGGCGACCCCGATGCCCCCACCATGATCCACACGCTCATCAAAGACCGCATTGCACCGCTCATCGGCAAAGAAAAACTCGCCGTATTGGTCATTGACAACCTGCGCTTTGACCAATGGAAAACCATCGAAGGCATTGTGGGGCGCTATTTCCAAAAAGAAAAAGAAGACATCGTCTTTTCGATCTTGCCAACCGCCACGCACTACGCCCGAAACGCGTTTTTTGCAGGGCTCTTGCCCGCTGAAATCGAAAGACGCTTCCCGACCCTTTGGAAGAACGAAGACGACGAAGGCGGTAAAAACATGCACGAAAAAGACTTCCTAGAAGCGCAACTCAAGCGCTTGGGCAAAAACGTGAAGTGGTCTTACAACAAAATCACCAACGTCGAGGCCGGCAAAAAGCTCGGCGATCAATTCCACCAATGGAAAGACAACGACGTCAATTTCATTGTCTACAATTTTGTAGATATGCTCTCGCATGCCCGCACCGAAATGGAAGTGATCCGCGAACTCGCCGACAACGAAGCGGCCTACCGCTCCATTACCACCAGCTGGCTAGAGCACTCCCCGCTTCTGGACATCCTTAAAAAAATTGCCGACGCCGGGCACCGACTCATCATTACCACCGACCACGGCACCATCAAAGTAACCAAACCCGTACGCATTGTGGGCGAGCGCAATACCAACTCCAACCTGCGCTACAAAGCTGGCAGAGGCCTCAGTTATGATGCCAAAGAAGTTTTTGTGGTCAAGAATCCGCAAGAAGCGCAACTGCCCAAACTCAAGATGTCTGCCGAGTTTGTGTTTGCGCGCGAGCAAGATTTCTTTGTGTACCCCAACAACTATAATCACTTCGTGAACTACTACGGACAGACCTTTCAGCATGGCGGTATTTCGCTAGAAGAAATCATGATTCCGTTCGTTGAGCTCAAGGCCAAATAATACGGCGCCGCTAAAGAAAAAGAAATCTTTTATTTTGCTTCTTTAGAACCATTCAAAATAGCGAAAATCCGTACTTTTGTACCAAACTCAAAAGTATGGCTCCTGTTCCGTTTTCCGTTTCCGCAATCCGCGAACTTTTTCCGGCGCTGCGCCAAAAAGTATACGGCAAACAACTCATTTATTTTGACAACGGCGCCACCTCGCAAAAACCGCAAGTGGTGCTCGACACCCTCCAACAATATTACGCACTCGAAAACGCGAATATTCACCGTGGCGTGCATTACTTGAGCCAACAAGCTACCTCCGCCTATGAAGCGGCCAGGCGCAGCATCCAACAATACATTGGCGCCAAAGCCCCGGAAGAAATCATCTTCACAAAAGGCACCACCGACAGCATCAACCTCGTGGCGTTTTCTTTTGGCGAGCGCCTTAAACCCGGCGACGAAATCCTGATTTCAGCCATGGAGCACCACTCCAACATTGTGCCTTGGCAACTTTTGTGCGAGCGCAAAGGCTGCATCTTGCGCGTCATTCCGATCTCCAAAAAAGGCGAGCTCGACCTACAAGCTTTTGAGCAAATGCTCAATGAGCGCACCAAGATTTTAGCCATCACCCATATTTCCAACACGCTCGGCACCATCAACCCCGTCAAAGAACTCATCTCCAAAGCGCACCAAGTTGGCGCCAAAGTATTACTAGACGGTGCCCAAAGCATCCAGCACCTTTCCATTGACGTCCAAGACCTCAACTGCGATTTCTACACGTTTTCTGGTCACAAAGTATTCGGCCCAACAGGTATTGGCATCCTATACGGCAAAGAAGCGCTGCTCGACAGCATGCCGCCCTACCAAGGTGGTGGCGACATGATCGCAAAAGTTACTTTTGAGCGCTCCACCTACAACACCCTCCCGCTCAAGTTTGAAGCCGGAACACCCCATATTGCTGGCGCTATTGGCCTCGGCAGTGCCATCTCCTTTTTGCAAGGCCTCGACATGCAAGCTGCTGCAGCCCATGAACTCGAGCTCACCAAATACGCGCAGGGCATTCTCGATACCTTTGAAGGCCTGCACATCATCGGCGAAGCCAAGCACAAAACAAGCGTGGTTTCGTTTACCATAGACGGCATGCACCCCTTCGATATAGGCACGCTCCTAGACAAGCAAGGCATTGCCGTGCGCACCGGTCACCACTGCACGCAGCCGCTCATGGATTTCTACCAAATTCCAGGCACGGTGCGCGCATCTTTTGCCTTTTACAACACCAAAGAAGAAATTGATATTTTCGTAGCTGCCCTCGAGCGCAGCATGCAAATTTTAGGCGCATGAGCATCCAAGCAAAACAACAAGAAATCATCGACGAATTTGCCATCTACGACGACTGGATGGACAAATACGAATACATCATCGAACTCGGCAAAAGCGTCCCGACACTCGCACCCGAGCTCAAAACCACCGAACGCCTCATTGAGGGTTGCCAATCCAATGTTTGGTTAGCGACCGATATCAAAGATGGCAAAATGCAGTTCAGCGCAGATTCCGACGCCATCATTACCAAAGGCATCATCGGCTTGCTCATTCATGTCTACAACAATGAAAGCCCCGCAGCCATTCTGCAAGCTGAACTATTCTTTATCAATGAAATTGGTTTGGCAGAACACCTCTCACCTACCCGAGCCAACGGCCTTTTAAGCATGGTCAAACGCATGAAAACCGAAGCACTTCAAAGTCTAGCCCAATGAACGAATTAGAAGACCGCATCGTCGAGATGCTCAAAACAATCTACGACCCCGAAATCCCTGTAGATATCTTTGAACTCGGCCTTATTTACGAAGTAAAAGTTGAAACAGACAACCACGTCTTCATCGACATGACCCTCACTTCTCCAAATTGCCCAGTTGCCGAATCTATGCCCAAAGAAGTCGAAGAGAAAGTGGCTAGCGTCGATGGCGTGGCAAGCGCAAAAGTCAATATCGTTTTTGATCCGCCATGGGACAAAGACATGATGAGCGAAGAAGCAAAGCTAGAATTAGGCTTTCTTTAACAGCGCCTATTGTTTGGTCAGGCTAAAACGCTTGAGGCGGTATTGCAAGAAATCGTAGTACTCAAAAGTCAGTTGCTTTTTGGTCAACATAATGAGCTTTGCTTGCAAGGTGTCAGTCGGGCGTGCAATCTGAATATACATGCCATCAGCGCTCAGCGATACCGCGGTGTTTTCAAAAAGCACGGAGTCACTGACCTGATACTGCCCAAAATAAGAATAAGTGTAGTCTGCTCTTCCAAAAAGCGTGTTGCTCTGAAAGGTAAAAGCGCCAACGGCAGTGCTGTCGTAAAACATAAAGCCTTCGCCGTCTTCAATACGCACCACATTGAGTTTCCAGTTGCCCTCTAGCATTTTTTGTTTGTGCTCGATTTTCGAACAGGCAAAAACGAGTAACAACAAGAAAAGATAAACGAGCTTTCTCATGACAACGCAATGGCTAACATACATTTGACGCCCACTTCGAGTGCATTTTCATCGATATCGAATTGCGGATGATGCACCGCTGGATTGCTTGCTTTATCGGCAAAACCTGTACCCAATCTGAAAAAACAAACCGGTCTGTGGTGACTGTAAAAAGCAAAATCTTCGGCCGTCATGCGCAAGCCTAATGTTTCAATTTGCGCGGCGC
>JBFYPV010000134.1:0-4066 GCA_041303085.1 Crocinitomicaceae bacterium | reverse complement strand
CTTCTTCGTTTTCAGCCATTAAGATCATGCCTTGTGATTCGATGCCGCGGATTTTTCTGGGTTCGAGGTTCAAAAGAACGAGGACTGTTTTGCCAATGATGTCTTCGGGGGCGTAGTGTTCTGCTATGCCGGAGACGATGGTGCGGTGATCTATGCCGGTATCTACAGTGAGTTGGAGTAGTTTGTCTGCTTTTTCGACTTTTTGAGCGGCCAAGATGGTACCCATGCGGAGGTCCATTTTGGTGAAGTCGTCGAAGGCGATGGCGTCTTTCATAGGTGGGTAGTTGCTTTGTGGGGCTGCAGTAGCCTTTAATTTATTGATTTCTGTTTCGACGAGTGTATCTTCGATTTTGGCAAACATGATCTGTACTTCGCCAATTTGGTGGCCAGCTTGCAATAGGTCGGTACGGCCGAGGTCGGTGTATTGTGTCCAGGAGGCATTGAGCATTTTGGCGAGTTTCGCTGCGGTCGCGGGCAAGAATAGTTGACACGCAATTTGGAGATTGGCCGTGATTTGCAGGGCAAGGTGCATAATGGTTTGAACGCGCGCTGGATCGGTTTTGATGAGTTTCCAGGGCTCGTTGTCGGCGAGGTATTTGTTGCCGATGCGCGCAAAATTCATCATTTCGGCTTGGGCCTCGCGCAGCTTATAGGCGTAGGCAAGCTTTGAAATGCGCGTCGGGATCTCTTGAATTTGGGCGATAATTTGTTGGTCTTCTTCGGTGTACTGCCCTGCTGCAGGCACTTGGCCTTCGTAGTATTTGTTGGTGAGCACCAAGGTGCGGTTGACGAAATTGCCCATGATGTCGGCAAGTTCTGAATTGACGCGCGTTTGGAATTCTTTCCAGGTAAACTCTGAGTCTTTGGTCTCGGGGGCAATAGCGGTGAGCACGTACTTGAGCTCATCGATTTTATCGGGGTAGGCTTCGAGGTATTCATGGAGCCAAACCGCCCAGTTTCTGGAGGTGGAGAATTTGTCGCCTTCGAGGTTCAGGAATTCGTAGGCCGGAACGTTGTCTGGTAAGATAAAATCGCCGTGGTTTTTGAGTAAAATGGGGAAGATGATCGCGTGAAACACGATGTTGTCTTTGCCAATGAAGTGCACCAATTTGCGGTCTTTGGCTTTTGATTTAAGCCAGTAGGCTTCCCAGTCTTTGCCGTTGTCTAGGGCCCATTGTTTGGTAGCTGAAATGTAGCCAATTGGCGCGTCTAACCAAACGTAAAGCACCTTACCGTCGGCATTGGGAAGTGGCACTTTAACACCCCAATCGAGGTCGCGGGTCATGGCGCGTGGGCGCAAGCCTCCGTTGATCCAAGACATACACTGGCCAATGACTTGGTTGCGCCATTCTTTGGGTTCGTGTTGTTTTTGCCCATCTAAGATGCCTTCTTGGATCCAGTCTTTGAGCCAAGTTTCGTGTTGGTCCATTGGTAAGTACCAATGAGAAGTACTCTTGAGAATTGGTTTGCTACCGCTTAAAGTAGAGACCGGATTGATGAGCTCTGTAGGGCTGAGGTCTGAACCACATTTTTCGCATTGGTCACCGTAGGCGCTAGGGTTGCTGCACTTAGGGCACTGGCCGGTGATGTAGCGATCTGCTAAAAATTGTTGGTATTGTTCGTCAAAGTATTGTTCGGAGACTTCTTCGGTAAACTGACCTTGGTCATAAAGGCGCTTGAAAAAGTCGGCAGAGGTTTGGTGATGCAGTTCACTTGATGTGCGATGAAAGATGTCAAAACTGATTTGAAAATCTTGAAAAGCATTTCTAATGATGCCATCGTATTTGTCTACGATATCCTTGGGGCTGAGCCCTTCTTTTTTGGCGCGCAGCGTAATGGCTGCACCGTGTTCATCGGCGCCACAGATAAAGGCGACGTCGTGGTTGTTCATTCTCAAAAAACGAACAAAAATATCCGCGGGTAAATAAACGCCGGCGACATGACCTAAATGAAGGGGGCCATTGGCGTAGGGGAGTGCTGCTGTAACTGTATATGATGCTTTTGACATACCACAAAGATAGCAAATAAAAAAGGGACGGTTGCCCGTCCCTTTTCAGTTCAAAATGAGTTGAACTTATTTTTTCACAACATTGAATTGAGCAGTTTTACCGTTTTCAAGTGTAACGTTGAAAATGTAAAGACCTGCAGTCAAGCTTGCGATATTTACGTTGTCTTGACCAGCAGCAAGGTTCAATGAAGCAGACATCGCTACTTTACCAGCAACATCAGTCACAGTCAATTGAGCTGTTCCTTCACCTTCGATGGCTACAGTAACAACATCGTTAGCCGGGTTAGGGAAAGCCTTGCCAGCAACTGTATTCAATTCAGCAACGTTTACGTCGTTGTCAGAAACTGCAATTGCCAAAGAGCTTGGTAAATCAGAACCAAAACCAGCTGCATACCAAGTACCATCGCTTTCGTTAGGTGCCATTGGCTGAAGGTAGTAAGCTTCGTTCCAAGTAAGGTTTGTGCCGTTTTCATGACCCATGTAAAGGTTGAGGTTTACAGTCTGAACACAAGCGAGGTAGCGTTGGTTGTCTTCCAAGGCAACAGGTGTAGTAAATGCACCGTAAACAGTCTCACCTTGGAGGTCACCAGGGAAGTAGTAGAATCCGTTAGCTACTTCTGTAAGGGTGTTGAACGCTAAGTTAGCATCGTTGAGGTCAGTGAAGACATCTTCCCATTTGTACATGTAAAGCGCCATTTCTTCTCCTGTCAAAAGCACACCTGAAGCCGCTGCAGTTGTTGCAGAGAACCAGATACCATTTGCTTTCAAACGGCTGGCATTTGCGTTGTCGATTACCTGACATGCAGAATATGTTTGGTTGTTTGTACCTGGACGGTAGTAGTTACCACCTTTAGGAACACCAGTTGTTGCATCTACTTGAGCATAGCCAAACAAAGAATCTGTAACTGTAAATGTACTTGTTAGAATGTTATCTGCATCGTAATCGTCACCGTCAGACAAGCCTAGGGTGTAGGTAAGTGTATAAGTACCTGCAGGATAGCTTGCTAGTGAAAAATTAGGTAGGTTATTTGCTTGCGTCGGGTCTACATCTGTAGAATCTCCTGAAGCCAAGGAAATACCCGTTACTTGGTTATTATAAACTGTTGCACCAGCAGGGTTTGTAATAGTAGCAGTAAAGGTCATGTTGTTTTGAGCTTGGTTCCCGTAGTTGTAGATACGTGCACCGAGGTCAAAATTGTATTCTGTTCCGTTTTGTGCTAATTGTGAAGGAATCATAGCCTGACGAGGCAATAATGCTGCGCCAGCAGATATACCTCCATCGTTGGGAAATAGGCCAGTTTTGTTGCCTAAGAACATAACAACTGGGCCGTTTGCCATTTCAGCAATCAATGAAAGGCCATCTGTTAAATCAAGCATGACCACTGGAATGGTTACATTGGCACCGTCATTTCCTGAACCCATAGCGATTACAGCCCCCGGTACGTTGTTGATAACAATGACTCCGACCGCTCCAGCATTTTGTGCGTTTATAGCTTTCGTCCCAAACTGACAAGCATTTCTAAAGACCACTGCAATTTTACCAGTGAGGTCATTGATGAGTGGGTTACATGCTTCTGCAGAAATTGGATTACCTTGTGCATTTAATCCTGTAGAACCATCATCTGCAATCATTAGGGTATCCTGTACATATGTACCTGAGATGTTAAAGTCAGGTGTACCCCATCCACCAGCTGGATCAGCCCATGTATGGGTGTAATTAGCGACTATACTCTGAGGAGAGATTCCTGCGGCAATCACCTGTGCGTATGTTGTGGCGCTAAGCACAACTGCACTGATTGTAAGTAAAAGTTTTTTCATAGTTGATTTTTTAGATTTGCCTTAAAGTTAAGAAATTTTAAAATTTGCGCAAATCTGAATGAATATTTACCAAAAAAGGACGCCTAAGCGCCCTTTTTTATCGAAAATTTTATTTTTGCTATTTAAACCAAAGGATCAAATAGTAGAAAATAGCTGCTAATAAACCGCTCACTGGTATGGTGAGGACCCAAGCCCAAAGCAAGTTGATGGTAACACCCCAACGTACTGCACTGAGTCGTT
>JBFYPV010000133.1:0-4001 GCA_041303085.1 Crocinitomicaceae bacterium | reverse complement strand
TGATCGGTCATTCCGAGCGCCGTCAACTATTCAATGAAGACGACGCACTCCTTGCTCAAAAAGTGAACGCTTGCGCAACAGCCATTTTTCCGTTTGTACTTTGCTGTGGCGAGGCCATTGAAACCAGAACAGCTGGTGCACATTTAGATTTTGTATTGGCACAACTTTCTGAAAATTTGCGATTATTGACTGTAACGGACCTTCACTTACTTGTTGTGGCTTATGAACCCATTTGGGCAATCGGCAGCGGTTTAAGTGCTGACCTCGATCAAATCACCGAAATGCATCAAGCCATTCGAAACCATTTGGTCGAACTTTTTGGTGCAGCGGGCGAGCAAGTGCCTATTTTGTACGGTGGAAGCGTCAATGCGGCAAATGCACAAGCAATTTTCAGCTGTCCGAACGTCGATGGCGCATTGGTTGGCGGCGCGTCGCTCGACCCTCTTATTTTTAATCAACTTTGGCAAGCACTTCAAGCATGAATTACTACGAACTTCAAATCACAATCGGCTCTTTTGATGAATGGCACGATATCCTTGTGGCCTATCTCGCCGAGCTCGACTACGAGAGTTTTGTAGAGGAGACACCGATACTCAAAGCCTATATTCAAGAGGCGCACTACGATGGTCAAAAATTACAGACCTTATTGAAAGCATTGAACGAGAAAGGCGCACCAATTGCAACTTTTGAACTCGCCTTATTGCCACAGCAGAACTGGAACGCTACTTGGGAGGCACAGTTTGAGCCGGTCATCATCAATGACAACCTGCGCATTGTAGCCCCTTTTCACACTTTAGCGCCAACCAACGGCATTGAAATCAAGATTTTACCCAAAATGAGTTTCGGAACAGGTCATCACCAGACCACCCACCTGATATGCGAAAACATGCTGGCTTTGGAGCTGCAGGGCAAAAAAGTCCTGGACATGGGTGCCGGTACGGGCGTTTTGGCCATTTTGGCCGAGCGCTTGGGTGCAGCGCATATCGATGCGGTCGAAATCGAGGAGTGGTCTGCGGAGAATATCCTTGAAAATATTGCGCTCAATGGCAGTACAAACATTACGGCGATCCACGGCGGCGCCCCTGAAATTCCATCGGAAGGGTACGAGGTGATTCTCGCCAATATCAACAAAAACGTATTGCTCGACCAACTTCCGGTTTACGGCAGGGTTATTGCCCAACACGGGCTCCTGATGCTCAGCGGCTTTTTTGTAACCGATGCCCCAGACCTGATTGCAGCTGCTGCCAGAGTTGGTTTTGAATGGGTGAGAACCGATGCGCGCGAAAATTGGGCTGTAGTGCTCCTAAAAAAAATACCATGAAATCTTTCCTTTATTTGTTGTTTGGCTTGCTGCTAGCGGTGCCTTCTTTCTTTGCTCAAACCTTCCCTTTAGACCGCGACAAATTTGTCAAAACCTGGCAGCAACTTGTCGTGGAAGAAAGCGCACAAGCGTATCTCAAAGATCAATTGCCACAACTCATCAAAGGATCTACCCTCAACGATACCCAATTCAAAAAATTGCAAGAAAACTGCAATCAGCTTCAAGCCAAAGAAGTACCCGCTTTTCCTGAGTTATTTGACTTTTTACAGGCCAGTATTGCCATTGTTCAAAATAAAATCAACCCGGAGCTCTCCAACCCCTGGACAAAATATGTTTTTGACTACGCCGCAAGCCCAGATGAGCAGCTGACGCAATTCCTCGATTTTTCTGTCGATTTTTTCAAGTACGGTGCCCTCTACAAAGAGCGCGATTTTCTGTGGAAAGCACAGGGCGGAACCCTGCGTTGGGTCGAGACCAAAAAATTATACATCGAGGCCACCGGTGTTGCCCTAAAATGCATCAAGTTCGACGACAACAAGCGCCCCGAGGATTCAATTGTGGTTTACAACACTTCCGGAACCTTTGACATGCAAACCAAGCGCTGGGAAGGCAAAAATGGAACGCTCACCTGGGAGAAGGTCAATTTGCCAAAAACCGAAACCTTCGCCACGCTCAAAACTTATAAAGCCGATTTATTGACGGCCAAACTCAAGGCCGATTCCGTTGCGTTATCCACGCCTTATTTTGCCACGCCCATTTTAGGTAAACTCTCCGACCTCACCACCCTAGATTTAGCTGAAAAAGAATCGGCTCCACAATTTACTTCTTATGAAAAGCGCTTAAAAATCAATGATTTGCGTCCGCAAATGGATTACGACGGCAGTTTTACACTAGAAGGCGCAGATTTCATCGGAAAGGGAGCGAGTGGCAAACCCGCCATGCTTTTGTTCAAGCGCGAAGGCAAAGTACTCTTTGAAATCAGTGCCGCTGGTTTTGAGATGTCGCCACAGCAAATTTTGGCCAGGGGTGCGCGTGCAGTGCTGCGCTATAAAAACGGCGATTCCCTCAGCATTCAAGAGTGCTTTTTTACTTTTGATGAAAAGCAACAGCAATTGCGTTTGGCGGCGGCTCAACGCGGCACCGACTACTTTCCATTTGTAGATAGCTACTTCAAATTGTATTGCTACGCGCCGGTACTCACCTGGAAAAAAGGCACCGCCGACCCTTATTATACTTTCGATGTCGGTACGGCCCAAGAGCGCAAAATGGCCCGCTTTGAATCCATGAACTACTTTGACAAAGCGCTCTACGGGCGTTTTGCAGGCGCAGGCGCCAACAATCCGTTCCCAGTTTTTGCGCAATTAGTCGACAAACAAGGCAAAACGCTGTTTACGGAAGGCGAGTTGGCCAATGCACTCAAAAAATCAATTGACCAAGTCAAGCCATTATTTGTCGACCTCAGTGCAGCTGGTTTTCTGAGCGTCGATCCGGTGCAAAAGAAATTATTGGTCACGCCCAAACTTTTGGCTTATGCTGCAGCCACACAAGGCAGCGGAGACTACGACAACCTCTTGGTGGTTTCCGACCTTAGAAAAGTGCAAACAACGGCCTATGCCAGCATTTCTTTAGACAAACAAGAGCTCATTTTTAGAGAGGTGGAGCAGATTACGCTTTCCGAAGCCCAGCAGGTGCGCATTTTCCCCGATACGAGTGTCGTGTACATGTATCAAAACAGAGACATCGGGTTTTCTGGTTGGCTCAAGGCTGGCAAATGTGAAATTCAAACCAACTTCTCGAAGTTCGATTACGAACAGTTTTTGGTCAATTTACTCACCACCGAAAACACTGCTTTTCGCGTCAGACCGCTCAAAAAAGAAGACGGACAAGAATCTATTCTTTTGCTCAGTGAACTCAAGGGTTTGCGCGGCACACTCCGCATAGATGATCCCGACAACAAAGCGGGTAGAGCCACCGGCAACACACATTTTCCGGTACTCAGTACGGTTGCTCCGGGCAAGATTTTTTACAACGACCCTTCCATTCTCAAAGGCGCGTATGATTCTACAAGGTTTTACTACGAGCTCGCCATCTTTGAGCTCGATAGCTTAGATAATTTTGCTGAAGCTACTTTTCAGCTCGATGGGCAGTTGGTGTCATCGGGAATCTTCCCCAAAATGCAAGTTCCTGTACGCATCATGAACGATTACTCGCTGGGTTTCATCACCACGGCGCCAAGCGAAGGTTATCCATTTTATGAGACGAGTTCGCGCTACAAAAATCAAATTTATTTGTCGCACAATGGCTTACAAGGTGCGGGCACCATTCAGTTTTTGCACACCACAGCAATTTCTAAAAAACTGACCTTTTTGCCCGATTCAACCATCGGTTTGGTGGCATTTTCAGGCCCAGAGCAAAAGTCGGGGGTGCGTTATCCATTGGCCAAATCAGAAAAAGCGTACATGAGTTTTGAGCCGCGTCAAGAAAGACTCAAGATTGCCAGTTACGGCAATGAACCTTTACTCATTTTTACGGAGGATGTATTGGTCGACGGTCAACTTTTGCTCGATAAAAAAGGCATGACCGGCAAGGGAACGTTATTCTACAAAGAAGCCCAACTGGCAGCCCGCGACTTTGAATTCACGGACGTAGACATCCGCTCGCAAAATGCATCTTTTGCGCT
>JBFYPV010000132.1:0-3850 GCA_041303085.1 Crocinitomicaceae bacterium | reverse complement strand
AAGGAAGCATCATCTTTTTATTTTCAGTAGCTGCTGGCCTTTCTAGACCCTTTGCTGGTAAGTTAGCCGATTTGATAGGGCGCAAAAGAAGTGTGTTCATAGGTTTAGCCATCGCTATTTTAGCGAGCTTGAGCTACGCGTGGGTTGGCGCACTATATATTTTCTTTGTCTTGCGTTTTATGCACGGACTCAGTGCAGGTTTTGCGCCAACCGGAGCCACTGCCCTACTCACAGATATGCTGCCTCCAGGCAAAAAAGGAGCCGCTATGGGGCTTTGGGGAACCTTCATTTCGCTCGGTATTGGCGTGGGGCAAGCACTCGGTTCCTACATTTTTGCGCACAGCAATTTTGACACGCTTTTCATGGCCTCAGCTGGCTTTGGCGTGCTTGCACTCATTTTGTTGAGCCCCATCAAAGAGACACTGCCAGTGCAACAAGCCTTTCATTGGCGGCAGTTACTGATCAAATGGGAAGACGTCGTGGAGCCAAGTGTCAAACCCGCTGCACTGATCATGCTACTTACCGCAATTAGCTCTGGTCTTATTTTCGTTTTGACGCCAGATTACTCCGCCTACTTAGGCATTGCCAATAAAGGTTATTTTTTCGGAATTTACGTGCTGAGTACAATCGGTATTCGCTTGGTATTTTCTTCGCTTTCTGACCGCATCGGACGCAGAGAAACCATGCTCATCGGCTGCTCCCTACTTGTTTTGAGTATGATTTTACTTGGTTTTTCTGACGACATTTGGAGTTATTCGCTTGCCGCCACTATTTTTGGTTTGGCGACAGGAATTTCAAGCCCGACACTTTTCGCCTGGACCGCCGACCTCAGTTTGGCACATCGCCGCGGAACGGGTGCTGGAACGCTTTTCATCGCGCTCGAAATCGGGATTTTGATAGGATCTGGCCTGACGTTTTTGTTCTACAAAAATACCATCGAAAGTGCGCGCACTTGCTTGTTTATTGCCGCAGGTTTTGGAGGTGTTGCTTTGCTATTTTTGCTCTTGCAAATGCGCAAGGTTAAGCAGGCTGCTGCTTCAAATAACGCCTAACGAGCCAATGTCCAGCATACACGAAAGGCGTGAGCAGAATGGCAATCAGGATTTTGAGTAAATAATTGGTGGGGGCAACTTCCATATAGGTAGCCATACTCATGGCACCTGGCAAAACAAAACCGATGTACAAAACGATGTATGAATCGATGAGCTGCGAGATGAGTGTACTGCCGGTACTGCGCAACCAAATAAAGCGATTGCCTGTTTTGTGCTTGATGCGCTCAAACAAATAAGCATCTAGGAGCTGAGACACTAAAAATGCGACAATACTGCCTAAAATCACTGCTTGCGCTTGACCAAACACCAAGTTATAGGCCGCATTCGTAGCGAGTTTAGAGCCCTTGATTTCATAAGCCGGAACAGCCATGGAAAGCCCAACAATTAAGAAGCAGTAAGCGATGAGCCCTGCGGTGATCCAAGACAGTCTACGAACAGCTTTTTGACCGTAAAATTCGTTGAGTAAGTCGGTCAATAAAAAAACAACTGGCCACGGAAGAATGCCGATAATGGTGACAAAAGGCCCTACTTTACGACCAAAAAAGAAGCCTTCTAGCGGAATTTGAATCAGTTTGTTGCTGATGAGTTCTGCCGTAACCGCATTGGTGACAAATAAACCCGCAAGGGCTATAAAAAGCCATTGTCTGCGCTCATTGAGTTGTGCTTGCTCCATGTGGCAAAGTTAGGCAATTAGGGCGTACCGTAATCGAGGCGCTTGGTTTTGAGGTAGCGCTGTATGTAATATGAAGACGTATTGAAGTTGTCTATGCGCACACCCGAATTGGCAGAATGGATGAATTTGATTGCAGTGGGCGTAACTTCCACGACGAGCGCAACGTGCCCTACATTGGTAGAATTGACATTGCTGCCCTTGAAAAACATGAGGTCGCCTGGGCGAATTTCAGAGAGCTTGACGGTGGTGCCGAGTTCTGCCAAACCGTAACTCGTTCGGACTAAATCAAAGCCAAAATTACCAAAGATGTAATTGATGAAACCAGAACAGTCAAAACCCGATGGTGTGGTGCCCCCATAGCGGTAAGGAACCCCCAAAAATCTCTTGGCGTAGTTGATGATGGCATCTACCTGTGGGTCGTTTGGCAAGGGAGTCTGAACTTGATCAGTGACCACAGGCGGCTGCGCTTGCAACACTTGAGCGCAAACTAAGTAGAGAAACAAGAAAAATATGCGATTTATTTTCATTTTCTGAAAGCCGTTGCAAAAATAATAATTATTTTCGAATATTCATTCAAGTAGACAGATGCCCTCAATTGAAAATCAAACACTTAGCAAACTTTACTACAGCATAGGCGAAGTGGCAGAGATGCTACAAGTAAATGCCTCACTCTTAAGATTTTGGGAGAAGGAATTTAATCTTGTAGTTTCAAAAAAGAACAAAAAGGGCAATCGGCTTTTTTCGGTCAAAGAAATCGAGCAAATCAAGCGCATTTACCATTTTGTAAAAGTCGAAGGCTACACCTTAGATGGTGCCAAAAAAGCGCTCAAGCAGAAGGGTATTTCCGCTACTGCCCCAACCGAAAATCAAGTGATTCAAACCACACAAACTCAGTCTGAATCATCGGCTGATCATCGTGAGTTGATCGCAAGACTTGAAAAAATCAAACAACAATTGCTGCGTTTACCGGTTCACAAAATGGAAGAAACCCCTGCTCCTGCTGCTCCTGCTGCTACTGCTGCGCAAGAGGCACCAAAACCAGAACCAGCTCAAGCACCTACTCCTACTCCCGCACCAGCGCCCAAACCAGTCGTTAAGAAAGCACCAGAAAAGCCAAAGCCAGCTTCTGACATGCCTACGCTATTTGATTTTTGAGTTAAAAAACATAGCCTATAGAGAGCTTAGGCACAACATTTTGACGCCAATCTTTTGAGGCATAATATCCAAATGTCCCAAAAACACCAACTCCAAAGCTTGTTGCGCCACTTACCCAAAGTCCGTTAAGCAAAATACCTGCTTCATGATAACCTTTGTCCATTGTCATAAAACTTAAATTATGAAGCTCCTTTTGTGACATTGTACCCCAGCCAAAAGCATAGTGAAAACCTATTTGGGGTTCGTTCCAAGCTGCTTTTGTACGCCAAGCATTTTGCGTATATCGCATAAATGATTGCAATTGCGTTTGGTGATAAAAAGCCGTGCTAATCAGCGTTTCAAAAGTATTGGCAACACTCACATTTAGGCCATTATTGTCGATAGATCGACTCGCCGAAACGACATGCTGAAACAAAAGTGGTGTTGAGCGGTCAGTGTGCGAAAAACGTGCATTCCAATTCAATACGCCTCTCCCTGGAATGGTGAGTAACTGAAATGCATTCAGTTGAAACCGATTAAACGCAGAAGGGCTAGTAGACCAACCAAGTAGCGGCCAAGCATGTTCAAATTGAACTTGTATTTTGGGATAGGAACTTGACTTTGGTAACAAAAGATCTCCAAAATAAGCTGATTTTTCTCTGATGGCCCAAGTAAAAGTCAAGCGGCTCATTAGAACTTGTGATGAAGTTTGCCCCTCATATAAATAACCATCCGTATATTGATTGCGTTGCAGGCTTGTCTCTAATTCAAAACGTTGGTTTGCCTTCAATTGTCCTGAAAATTGCAGACCTAGTTTTTCTTGATAGGCCATATTCGAAGCATACAAATAGCGTGTGGCATCTTGCTTAAATAGCAAATTTGTTTGATACAGAACGGGCGCCCCTACTTCCGCAATATCCAAACTCCTTGATGCCCTGAGCTTAAACTGATGTTCAGAAGGGATGAACCAATTTAGGTACGTATCGTATTT
>JBFYPV010000131.1:0-14834 GCA_041303085.1 Crocinitomicaceae bacterium | reverse complement strand
CAATCCATTTCCAAATAAAAGCGCACTTTTCCAGCTTGTACAGCGCTCGACAACGCATCGGCGTCTTTGGTCGCTAGTGCTGCAGCAGGAATTTTAGGAACGTCTTTTTCGTAGTGCATAGAGCCGGTGTGCGGATGCGCATCGATCGGTAAGCCCAACGAGCGGATCACGACGGCCTTTGCGCCGAGTTTGGCAGCTTCCACAGCGCCGTTTCCACGGATGGCATAACAGGCGCCATAAGCCTTAAAGGTCTGGATTTGGGCGGCGTCCATGGGTTGGTTCAAAAAGACAATTTTGCCTTCGACATCTTTGCGCTTGGCATTTTTCAAATCCGCCAAAGTTTTGAATTCGATGACTTCAGCTTCTAACAAGCCGTTGGTTCCAATGGACCCTCCGAGGGCAAGTAGGTTGAGTTTGTGTGTTGCCGCATATTGACCTACGGATTTGAACCAAGCGCTTTCGGTGGTGCCGCGCTCCCAATGCGGTACGGTAATCTCTTGTTTTTTGACGACATCAAAATGATAGGAGTTCATCTTTTCGTAGCTCCAATCGACGGCCATTTGAGCTTGTGCGGAGCCGGAAAGGCGTGGCCCGATGTCTTTGCAGAGCTGGCGCAAATTCTCGTGTGCGTGTCCGCGCAAGAGGGCTTCGTCGTAGATGCGTCTGATCCAAAGGCTGTCTTGTGCGCTTGCCTGACTCAAAAGGAAAGAAAAAACAAAAAGAATCTGCGTGTATTTCATGGTGGGAATTTGCGTAAAAATACCAAAAATCAGCCGAAGCACGCCGCTTTTGGCTATCTTTGCAACTTGATCTAACAAACACAGAAAATGGCTTTAAAATGCGGAATCGTCGGCTTGCCGAACGTCGGAAAATCAACTTTATTTAACTGTTTGTCGAATGCCAAAGCGCAGTCTGCAAACTTTCCTTTTTGTACCATCGAACCCAACTTAGGCACGACCTCGGTTCCAGACCCACGCTTGGAGAAACTAGAAGAACTCGTCAATCCTGAGCGCGTAGTTCCCACAACCATGGAAATCGTCGATATCGCAGGTTTGGTCAAAGGCGCCTCTAAAGGTGAAGGCCTTGGCAATCAATTTTTGGCGAATATCCGCGAAACCGACGCTATTTTACACGTGTTGCGTTGCTTTGACGACGGCAATATCATCCACGTCGACGGCAGCGTAGACCCCATCCGCGACAAAGAAATCATCGATATCGAACTCCAACTCAAAGATTTCGAAACCATCGATAAAAAAATCCAAAGCTTGGCACGCGTCATCAAATCTGGCGACAAAGACGCTGTCAAAGAAAACGAATTGGCACACCGCATCAAAACAGGTCTTGAACAAGGACTTTCCGTTCGCGGTTTAGGTTTCACTTCTGAAGAAATGGACATCATTCAAACTTTCAACCTGATCACCTCTAAGCCCGTTATGTATGTCTGCAACGTAGACGAAGCATCTGTCAAAAGTGGCAATGAATATGTAGAGCGCGTCAAGGCGGCTGTTGCTGCAGAAAACGCCGAAGTATTGGTCATTGGCGCCAAAATTGAAGCTGATATCACCGAACTAGAAACTTACGAAGAGCGCCAAATGTTCTTAGAAGAACTCGGCCTAGAAGAGCCGGGTGTCAATCGCCTCATTCGCCAAGCCTACCACTTGCTCAACTTGCAAACTTATTTTACAGCGGGTGTCAAGGAAGTGCGCGCCTGGACCATCCACAAAGGCATGACCGCTCCACAGGCAGCAAGTGTCATTCACACCGATTTCGAAAAAGGATTCATTCGTGCAGAAGTCATGAAATACAACGACTACATCCAATACGGTTCAGAAAGCGCCGTTAAAGAAGCGGGCAAATTCAAAGTAGAAGGTAAAGAATACATCGTGGAAGACGGCGATATCATGCATTTCCGTTTCAACGTTTAAACCAATTTCTATGCAAATTACTGCCAACAATCCTGCTTTGCGTTCTTGGGTAGCAGTGGCTGCCGATTCAGAATTCCCCATCCAAAACTTGCCATTTGGTATTTTTCAAACCGCTACAACAACCAAAAGGGTAGGTGTGCGCATCGGCGATTTCGTCCTCGACCTCGCTCAAATGGCACAATTTGGTTATTTCGATGACCTCAATTTTGCGGCTTCCGATTTCAATCAAGATTACCTCAACCCCATGATGCGTCATGGCAAATTAGCCATGCGTGCCTTGCGCAATCGCATTGCAGATTTGCTTTCGATTGAAAACACGACCTTTCAGCACAATTTTCAGCACAATTCAAGCCAGCAGCAGGCGCTTATTCCAGTAGCGGATGTTCAGATGGCCTTGCCGGTTCAAATTGGCGACTACACCGATTTCTATTCCTCTAAAGAGCACGCCACCAACGTAGGTATCATGTTCAGAGACCCTGCCAATGCGCTTTTGCCCAATTGGCTCTGGATTCCTGTCGGTTACCACGGCCGTGCTTCGTCTGTGATTGCGTCAGGGCAGCCGGTGGTGCGTCCAAAAGGGCAAATCAAGCCAGACGACAACGCTGCACCTATTTTTGCACCTTCACGTCAAATAGACTTCGAACTCGAAATGGGCTTCATCACTTTTGATGGCAAACCACTCGGGCAAAGCATTTCAACGGCCGAAGCTGAAGACTACATCTTTGGTTTGTGTCTGTTCAACGATTGGTCTGCACGCGATATCCAAAAATGGGAATACGTGCCGCTCGGTCCGTTTTTGGCCAAAAACTTTGCTTCCTCAATGTCTTGCTGGATTGTCACGCTAGATGCGCTCGAGCCTTTTGCTTGCCCCACACCTGCTCAAGATCCAGCCGTACTTTCTTATTTGCAATTTGAAGGCAACAAATCTTATGCAATCAATTTAGAAGTGGCCATTGAAGCGCCTGCTTGCCCAGAGCAAGTAGTGAGCCGTTCCAATTTCAAGTACATGTACTGGAATATGTCTCAGCAACTTGCCCACCACACCGTCAACGGTTGCAATGTCCGCTGTGGTGACCTCATGGGCTCTGGTACTATTTCAGGCCCAACGCCAGATTCTTACGGCTCCATGTTAGAGCTAGCCTGGAAAGGCACCAAACCGATTCAAATGCCAGATGGTTCTGAGCGTCGCTTTATTCAAGACCAAGACACCGTCATTATGCGCGGTTTCTGTGAGCAAAATGGCGTCAAAATCGGATTCGGAGAAGTCAGAAGTCTTTTGCTACCTGCCAATTAATGCAGTACGACGGACAAACACCCATCGATCTAGAACAAGAGCGCGTAGAGATCCTCAATGCGTTCAAAGGCTTGTTGCGTGCCACCAAAGACCGCAGCCGAGAAGAAACCAGACTCATTCGCAAGGCCTTTGATATCGCTTTGGAAGCGCACAAAGACATGCGCCGAAAATCTGGCGAACCTTATATTTATCATCCTATTGCGGTGGCCCGCATATGCGCCGAAGAAATGGGACTAGAGCCCACCGCTATTGTGTGTGCGCTCCTCCACGACACCGTAGAAGATACCCATATCACGCTCCAAGACATCGAAGATTTATTTGGAGCAACGGTGCGCAAGATCATCGATGGCCTGACCAAAATTCCGGAGGTCTTCGATGAAAACACCTCTATTCAAGCGGAGAACTTCCGCAAAATGATCCTGACCATTTCCGATGATTTTCGGGTGGTACTCGTCAAGTTGGCCGATCGCTTGCACAACATGCGCACGCTCTCGAGCATGAAACCCGAAAAGCAACTCAAAATTGCTTCCGAGACCAAATTTTTATATGCACCGCTCGCGCACCGCTTGGGTTTGTATCCCGTCAAGTCGGAGCTCGAAGACCTCTCCATGAAATACTGTGAGCCAGAGGTTTATGAACAAATTGAAGGCAAACTGAAGTCTACCCAAGACGTCCGAAACCGTTTCATTCGTCGTTTTGTCGCGCCTATCCGCACCGAACTTCAGGCGCAAGGATATCAATTTGACATCAAGGCCCGCACCAAATCAATTTCTTCGATATGGCGTAAAATGCAAACCAAAGACGTTCCTTTTGAAGAAGTTTTTGATGTCTTTGCCCTGCGCGTCATTCTCGATACGCCTCACGAGCGCGAAAAATCAGATTGCTGGCGCGTGTACTCTGTTGTCACCGACTACTACCAACCGAGCCCAGAGCGTTTGCGAGATTGGGTGTCTACACCAAGAGCCAACGGCTATGAATCCTTGCACACCACCGTGATGTCGCCGCAAGGCCGTTGGGTGGAGGTTCAGATCCGCAGCAAGCGCATGGACGACATCGCCGAACACGGTCTGGCTGCCCACTACAAATACAAAGAATCCAACTCAGAGACCAACAAATTCGACCGCTGGATTGCCGAAATACGCGAATTGCTCGACAACCCAGACAGCAGTGCCCTAGATTTTGTCAACGACTTCAAGCTCAATTTATTCAATGACGAAATTTACGTCTTTACGCCAAAAGGTGAATTGCGCGTCTTGCCAACGGGTTCTACCATTCTAGACTTTGCCTACGATATCCATACCCAAATTGGCAACAAATGCATTGGCGCCAAAGTAAACAACCGTTTGGTGCCACTCAGCTACGAACTACAAAACGGCGATCAATTAGAAATCCTGACCTCCAACAAGCAAAAGCCAAACGACGAATGGCTGCGCTTTGTGGTGTCTGCAAAGGCCAAACAACGCATCAAGCAAGCGCTCAATGAAGCGCACAAAATTGTAGCGGCCGATGGCAAAGAAATTCTAGAGCGCAAGTTCAAGCAGCACAACATCCGCAATACGCCAGAAAACATCCGCGCGCTAGAGAAGCATTTTCATATCGATACCACCACCAATTTCTATTACAAAATTGCCAAAGGCAAAATTGACCTCGCCCAACTTCGAGAATTCAATGTGGTAGGTGGTAACATTGTGGTGGAACGCAAAATCAGGTCTAAGAAAATCAAGGGATCCGACGAAGACCTCCTCAATGAAGGCATCAATACCGATACCGACACCATCATCATTGGCGAAGATTTCAAAGGTTTTGATTACACACTCGCCAAGTGCTGCAGCCCCATTCCTGGCGATTCAATATTTGGTTTCATCACCATTTCTTCTGGTATTAAAATCCACCGTTTCAATTGTCCGAATGCTGTGCATTTGCTCTCCAAATTGGCCTATCGCTGCCTTAAGGCCCGTTGGCAAAGTAGCGCACTTGTGGAGCGCGTGGCTGCCATTCGCATCATCGGAATCGATCAACTTGGTTTGGTCAATAGACTTACCGAGATCATCTCCAAGCAGAACAACATCAACATGAAAAGCATTTCGTTTGAAACCAACGATGGTGTTTTTGAAGGCCGCATTAAAGTTTTAGTTTACGATACCGCTCAGCTCGAGCAATTGACGCGTAAGTTTGAGCAAGTGGAAGGTGTGAAGAGCGTGACGCGCTGGGATGCCGCCGTAGATTCTGAAGAACTCAGTTAATATCTTGGCGCAGACTTGCTGCATTTTGCGGCCTGAGCCCGGGGTTCCATTGAAAGCCCTTGATGTATTTTTCTTTGGCATCGATCTGATCCATCGGAAAAAAGATGCCGTCCGGCTGATCAAAATACGTGATTTCCTTTACTTCTCCTGCCTGCAACTCAATACTTAGTTTTTCTGCAAATAAGCGATTGAGCCCTTCGCGCTGCATCTGTACAAGTGTATCGTTTATTTTTTTCTCGGAAATCGGGTAAAAAATTGTCCAGGCTTGGCCAGTGGCATCTACGCGGTTCAGTGCCCCGGCACTGTCAAAATGCGCCACAATCTTTGCCGCTGCCATCTGATTGAACAGGCTATCGCTCTGAAGTGCTAGTAAAATAGTGGCTTTTTTATTCAGTTCGATATGTTCTAAAATTGAATCTTTGAAAAAGACCTGTGCGTTTTCACTTTTCAATTCGCCCGTTTGCGCCCATAAAATAGGACGTGAAGCCATACTGAGTACTTGTTGCTCAAATGAAAAGCTTGTGCTGTCTGCAATCCCTTGAAGGTCGGGATGTAGGAAACGGAAATTTTTGTTCGCCTTTAAAAACTGTGACCGATTGAGTGAATCTCTCTCGAGAAAAAGCGTATCGGCGTGAAAGTATAGGGTATCAGTTTGGTATTTGAGAAAGCCCAAACTCTCCCCAGTGACATAAGCCAGGTGTTTGGTATCGCTGAAAATGGCCCTTTGCCCGAGTAGGGCTAATTGTTGGTCGAGGTCTTTGAAATAAACAGCCCCCCGACCTTCGTAATCATTCATTTTGGTATTGATCAGTAGGGTATCGCCTTTGATGATGTAGTTTTTTTGGTAAATCTCGGCATGTTTGTAGAGCGCGCCCGCCTCCGTTTGAACGTCGTACCAGCCTTTTTGACAATAAATTTGCGTGCTGTCGTTGCGCAATTGTGTTTGTCCTAAAAAGTAGAGTTTTTGTTGTTCGTAGGCAAATTGCAGGGTGTCGGTCTTGACGTCCAGGTCTGCTTTTGTGTAATGAACCTTGCCACTGAAAAAGAAAGAGCCATTGGCAGGGTAAAAATAACCGCGTTGGCAGGTGATGCGTTCGTCTGAGAGCGTAGATTCGATTTTACCGGCACTCCTGAAAATGGCGCGTCCTTTTTTGGCGTCGTAATCCATGGAGTCTGCAGACATTTTGTAGGCGTTGTCTCGGGCTTTGACATGCCCCCAAAGCTTGGCGTATTTTTGTTGTTCGGCGTAAAAAATAGAGTCGGCGTAGAGATTGATGCCATTTTTTTGAATGTGCACGTTGCCGTATGCGCGTACTTGCTTGGCTTTTTCGTTGTAATGTGCAGAATCGCAGTACATGGTATTGCCTTGATAGGCAAAGCTTACGGTTCCGACCAAGCGGTGTACGCCGTTTTGAATGGCGTAGATTTTTTCGGTGCCGGGAAGCAATTGGAGTTGACCTTGCCCAAAAACGCGCGTCAATAACAGCAGCGCACTACAAAAGATTGCAATTCGCTGACTGATAGGTTGTTTCATCTTAGTTTTGAAGCGTCTGTTTGCGGTCTGGCCCAACAGAAATAACGCGAATTGGCACATTTAATTGTGCTTCTAAATACGTTACGTAGTCTTTGAGTGCCGCCGGAGCTGCTGCAAAGTCTTCTAGTTCAGTGAGGTCGCAGTTCCAGCCTTCGAGTTGTTCGTAGATAGGCTCGATGTCGAGGTCGGTGACGTCGTAAGGGAAATCAGTGACCTTTTCTCCGTTAATGAGGTAGTGCGTACACACATTGATGTGTTCAAAGATGCCAAGTACATCGCTTTTCATCATAGAGAGTTCGGTTACGCCGTTGACCATGATTGCGTAGCGCAACTGCACGAGGTCTAGCCAACCGCAACGACGTGGTCTGCCGGTGGTGGCGCCAAATTCATTGCCTTCTTTGCGGATGAGTTCGCCAACGGCATCGTTGAGCTCAGTAGGGAAGGGGCCACTGCCCACACGGGTACAATAAGCCTTGAAAATCCCGATGACTGAACCGATTTTTGTCGGGGCAATGCCCAAGCCGGTACAAGTTCCTGCTGTGACGGTATTGGATGAAGTAACGAAGGGGTAGGTCCCAAAATCGATGTCGAGCATGGTGCCTTGTGCGCCTTCTGCCAAAACTTTTTTACCGTTTTGCAGTGCGTGATTGAGGTAGTGCTCGGAGTCTACAGCTTGCAATGTTTTGAGCACTTCAATAGCCGCAAACCAAGGTTGTTCGAGCGCTGCTAGGTCGTAGGTGAAATCTTTGTGGTGAACGAGAATACCTTCGTGTTTTTCGACTAAGGCTTTGTATTTATCCATGAAGTTTGGCGAGAAGATGTCTCCGACGCGCAAACCGTTTCGGCCCGTTTTGTCCATGTAGGTTGGCCCGATGCCTTTGAGGGTAGAACCGATTTTATCTTTGCCTTTGGCTTGCTCTGAGGCAGCATCTAGCAATTTGTGTGTCGGTAAAATCAGGTGTGCTTTTTTGGAGAGCAAGAGACGCGAGCTGAAGTCAATGCCAAAAGGCTTGAGTTTGTCTAGTTCTGCGCTAAAAACAACTGGATCGATCACGACGCCGTTGCCCACTAAGTTGATCACGTTCGGATGAAAAATACCAGATGGAATGGTGTGCAATACGTGTTTGATGCCTTCAAACTCTAGGGTGTGGCCCGCATTTGGCCCGCCTTGAAATCTAGCGATGATGTCGTAAGAAGGAGTGAGTACATCGACAATTTTTCCTTTGCCTTCATCTCCCCATTGTAATCCTAATAGTACGTCTACCTTCATGATACTTGTTCAAAAAACTTTTTAATTTGTTCGAAATCTTGAAAAATCCCAAATATGTGTTCCATACGGGTCAATTCAAATATTTTATTGAGTTGTGTGTTTGGTTGATATAGCACGGTGTCTCCGAGGTTTAGTCTCGAGCGAGTGAGCGTCTTGACTAAAAAGGCGATGCCCGTGGAATTGATGTATTCGAGTTCGGACAAATCGATGACTAAATTCCAGTTGTCAATTTGGTCGAGGTGTTCGATGGCGTTTTCGCGGTCACTTTCCGTAAAAAAGCGGCCTTGCAACTTGAGGATACTCAAGGGTCCGTTTTGTAAAACCTGTACTTCCATTAGTCTAGTGTGTTTTTTTTAATACCGTAAAAATAGAGCGAATGGTGTTGGACATCTACACCGAATAGTTCTTCAATGGTTGCTTTGATCTGTTGAATTCTGGGGTCGCAAAACTCAATGACCTCACCGGTGTCGGTGATGATCAGGTGGTCGTGTTGTTTGGATGCGTGTGAGCGCTCAAATTGCGCCAAGTTTTTGCCGAATTGGTGCTTTCTGACGAGGTTGCAAGCCAAGAGGAGTTCGATGGTGTTGTAAAGTGTGGCGCGCGAGACGCGGTAATTGTGGTTCTTCATTTTGATGTAAAGCGACTCTACATCAAAGTGACCCTCGTAAGCGTAGATTTCTGCGAGTATGGCAAAGCGTTCCGGAGTTTTGCGGTGGCCATTTTGCTCGAGGTAGGCGGCAAAAATATCTTTTACGGTTGTTGAAATTTGATTTGTTCCCATCTTTCAGGCGCTAAAGTTAAGTATAAATTTGAGAAAGACGGCAATAAAAAAGGGGGCCGAAGCCCCCTTTCATTGGATTTAGATGGGCTTATTCGCCACGCTCCATTTTTTCTTTCAATTCAGCAAGTGCATCGAGGTCACCAAGTGTAGATTTCTCTGCGCTTTGGTTGATCGCTTTGACTGCTTGGTCGGTAGAATTACCACTTGGTTTCTTGCCGCCTTTGCTTGGCGTAGATGGTTTGTCTTCACCTTCTTCGAATAGACGAGTGTGAGACAAAACGATTTTCTTAGCGTCTTTGTTGAATTCAATGACTTTGAAGTCAAGGGTGTCTTCAACTTTCGCGTTCGAACCATCTTCTTTGCGAAGGTGCTTAGATGGGCAAATACCCTCTACACCGTACGGTAAAGCAACGATACCTGATTTATCTTTCATGTCGATGATCGTGCCGCTATGTACGCTTCCTTCAGAGAATGTGTTTTCAAATACATCCCAAGGATTTTCTTCGAGTTGTTTGTGACCCAAAGAAATGCGACGGTTGTCGCGGTCGATTTCTAAAACAAGTACTTCCATTGCGTCGCCTACTTTGCAGAACTCAGATGGGTGCTTGATTTTTTTCTGCCAAGAAAGGTCAGAAATGTGGATGAGACCGTCAACGCCTTCTTCGAGTTCAACGAATACACCAAAGTTGGTGAAGTTGCGAACTTTAGCGGTGTGGCGTGTGCCAACTGCGTATTTGATTTCGATGTCGTTCCATGGATCTGGCATGAGTTGTTTGATACCCAATGACATTTTGCGTTCTTCGCGGTCAAGTGTAAGTACAACTGCTTCTACGCTGTCGCCGATTTTGAGGAAGTCTTGTGCAGAGCGAAGGTGTTGTGACCAGCTCATTTCTGAAACGTGGATCAAGCCTTCGACACCAGCAGCGATTTCGATGAATGCGCCGTAGTCTGCCATGACAACAACTTTACCAGTGACTTTGTCGCCAACGTTGAGGTTGGTGTCGAGTGAATCCCATGGATGTGGTTGCAATTGTTTCAAGCCAAGAGCAATGCGTTTTTTGTCGTCGTCGAAATCGAGGATAACCACATTGATTTTTTGATCCAATTCAAGCATTTCTTCTGGATGCGTAACGCGTCCCCAAGAAAGGTCAGTGATGTGGATGAGGCCATCAACGCCACCGAGGTCGATGAAGACACCGTATGAAGTGATGTTTTTAACCACACCTTCCAAGACTTGTCCTTTTTCGAGACCAGAAATGATTTGTTTCTTTTGTTCTTCGAGTTCTGCCTCGATAAGTGCTTTGTGAGATACCACAACGTTGCGGAATTCTTCGTTGATTTTCACAACTTTAAACTCCATATTTTTACCAACGTAGATGTCGTAGTCGCGAATTGGTTTCACGTCAATTTGAGATCCTGGTAAGAAGGCTTCGATTCCGAATACGTCTACGATGAGACCACCTTTCGTTCTGCATTTTACAAAACCAGTAATGATTTCACCTGTGCGCAATACGTCGTTGACGCGAATCCAAGCGCTGTGCATGCGTGCAGTGCGGTGAGAAACGATCAATTGACCTGTTTTGTCTTCTAGACAGTCAACAAATACGTCTACAACGTCTCCAGCTTTAAGTTCTGCATTGTAGCGGAATTCGTTTGCAGCGACAACACCTTCAGATTTGTAACCAATGTTGATGATTACTTCTTTTTTGTTGATCGATACAACGGTACCTTGAATGACTTCTTTTTCCATGATGGAAGTCAAGGTTTTTTCGTAGCGATCTCCGAGTTCGGAGCGTTCTACTAGATTGTAGCCATCCAATTGGAGTGCTTCCCAATCAAAATCTGCAGTTCCCTGCGGTTCAATGTTTTTAGCCATGAGGCGGTAAATTTGTATTTCTAATACCCTGAATATCAGAAAGTTGTTAAACAAAAATGATAGGTGCTTTCAGGGAGCACACTTCAAAATGAGGTGCAAAGGTAGCAATAATTACCTGAAAAACAAGTTGCTGACTAGATTAATTGTCCGAAACATTGAGTGGAAAATGCGCAAACAGAGCGAGTTTTGGTTCTTGTTCGAGCATGCTTTTTTTCCATAAAGAGTTGGGCGCCACTTTTAAGAGTGTTTGATCCTGAAAAACCGTGGTGCAAATCCAGGCGTGGTCTTCGAGTTCGGCAGACAGCTGCCCTGCGCCCCAGCCAGCATAACCTGCAAACAAGCGCAAGTGATTTTCAGGCTTTTTTAAGACAATAGCATTGGTCAAAACCTCCTGCCAGTCGCCTCCAAAATAGAGTTGTTCTGTAACGCGGGTGGCTCCTTTGATGTTCGCAAAGCGGTGCAGGTAAAAAAGTTGTTCTGGTGCAACTGGCCCGCCGTTATAGATAGGTAAGTCGAGTTCGATGTGTTCAAAAAGATCGCTCAGTACAAGTTCAGTAGGATGATTGAGTACCAAGCCAAAGCTTTCAGTAGGGTCGTGGGCAACAAGTAATATCGCTGCGCGCTGAAAGAAGTCTTCGGTGAGGTGTGGGTCAGCGAGTAAAAGGCTGCCTGATTGAGGAGCTGTTTTGGATTTAAAGATATGTCTCTCGCGGATCTTCATTTACTTGCTAACAAATAAACAAAATATTTTGCGGTTTGCAAAGGGCATTGTTTAATTTTGCAAAATGAAATTTGCTGCTATAGATATCGGAACAAACGCCGCAAGGCTGCTGATTGCCCACGTGCAACAAACCGATGGTCGCATCCATTTTCAAAAACTGGCCTATTATCGCGTGCCACTCCGCCTCGGTGAAGAAGTCTTCGACAAAGGTAAAATTAGTGCGCAAAAGGCCCTGCATTTTCAACAAACAATTCAAGCCTTTAGTTTACTTGCGGCCGCCCACGATGTAAGCGCGATCAGAGCCGTGGCCACTTCTGCCATGAGAGAAGCGAGCAACGGCAAGAAAATTGCCAAGCAAATTTTGCAAGAAACAGGCGTCGATATCGATATCATTTCAGGAGATGAAGAAGCACAACTTATTTTCAATTCTTTTGAGATTTTACAATTGCAAAAGCAGCAGCAATTTGTGGTGGTAGACGTAGGAGGCGGCAGTACGGAAATCAGTATTTTTGAGCATGGCCAAAAAGTAGCTGCCCGCTCCTTTGAACTCGGCACCATCCGCATCCTAAAAGGCAAAACCGATCCGCAAAGTTGGTCTGAGTTTTCTGTCTGGATCAAACAAAACGTTCGGCTAGACGAAGCACACATGATTTTTGGAACCGGAGGGAACATCAATCGCGTGCTCAAAATGCTAGCGCCCAAACAAAAAGATACCTTAACGCTGGAGTCCCTAATCGATTTGCACACTACCTTAGCTGATCTCTCGGTCGAGGAGCGCTGTGCGCAATATCAACTCAAGCCAGACCGTGCAGATGTTATTGTGCCCGCTCTAAAAATTTACATTACTGCGCTCGAGGCATTGGGGCAACAAACGCTGGTTGTTCCAAAAATCGGTCTTTCCGACGGCGTTATTTACCAATTATATCTTCAACATACCAGTATTTAAAATGGCTCAAAAACCTGCAATTCCGAAAGGCACCCGCGATTTTCTTCCGACAGAAGTAGCCAAGCGCAACTATATGTTTGCGATCATCAAAGAAGTATTCAGACGCTATGGCTATGCGCCAATAGAAACGCCGAGTTTTGAGTTGTCTACTACGCTGATGGGTAAATACGGCGAAGAGGGCGATCGCCTCATTTTCAGGATCCTGAACTCAGGAGAGAAGATGAAAAAAGCCGACCTCGATGCGCTGGCCCAAGACAACCTGCCGCGCTTTGCCAATTCCTTGGCAGAAAAAGCACTGCGCTACGACCTCACGGTGCCTTTTGCACGTTTTGTAGTGCAGCACCAAAACGACCTCACATTTCCTTTTAAGCGCTATCAAATTCAGCCTGTTTGGCGCGCAGACCGTCCGCAGCATGGCCGTTACCAAGAGTTTACGCAATGCGACGTCGATGTAGTTGGTTCGGATTCCCTCATGTATGAAGTAGAACTCGTTCAGATTTTCGACGAAGTCTTGAGCAATCTAGGGCTGCCTGGTTTCAGCATTCAAATCAATAACCGCAAGGTACTGAGTGGCATTGCAGAAGTTTGTGGCGTCTCGGAACGCATCGTCGATTTAACAGTAGCTCTCGATAAATTAGATAAAATTGGGGAAGACGGCGTGGTCACTGAACTTGCGTCCAAAGGTTTTACACCCGAGGCAATTGAAAAAATCAAACCGTTATTTGCTTTTGAAGGCAGCAACGACTCCAAAATGGACCTCATGCGTTCGTATTTGGCTACCAGCGAAATTGGCCTCAAAGGCCTCGACGAACTCGACGAAGTATTCACGCAAATTAGCGAATTTGGCTTGCAACGCGGCGAGCTCATCTTTGATTTGACTTTAGCGCGCGGGCTTAATTACTACACAGGCGCTATTTTTGAAGTGAAAGCCAAGGATGTTAAAATGGGTAGTATTTGTGGGGGTGGCCGCTACGACGACCTCACGGCGTTATTTGGCTTGAAAGGATTGTCAGGGGTAGGGGTTTCGTTTGGTGCAGACCGCATCTATGACGTGCTGTCCGAGCTTGACCTCTTTCCAAAAGCACTCGACCGTACCCTCGATATCTTATTTGTGAATTTTGGGGCAAACGAAGCCAAACACGGTCTCAAACTCTTGCAACAAGTACGCAGTCTTGGCATTGCAGCCGAAATGTATCCGAGTGCAGTCAAGTTACAAAAGCAACTCAAATACGCCAACGACCGCAATGTAGCTTACGTTGTGATCATTGGCGAAGAAGAAGCTGCTGCAGGAATGCTCAGTCTTAAAAATATGGAAGCAGGCACCCAAGAGCAAATCTCAAGTGCCGATTTTCTTACCAAATGCGGGCAACTTTTTTAACGTCGTTGCGCATCTCTCTGCCTTCAGGAACCTGAAAAGCTTCAAAAAACTCAGGGCAATTTTTCAAAGGTCCGTTAACACGATACATGCCTGGTGAATGCGGGTCTGTCGCCAAACGCTTTTTCATTTCGGCATCTGTGTACTTGATTTTCCAAAGCTGCGCATAAGCAATAAAGAAGCGTTGCGCAGGTGTGTAGCCCGCAACTGTTTCATTGGCTTTGAATTCTGCCGTTCTTTGGTAGGCGTAAAAAGCCATGGTGAGGCCACCTAAGTCGGCGATGTTTTCACCCATGGTGAGTTCTGGGTTCACGCAGTGGTCTTCCATTGGGCAAAAGCCAGAAAAAGTTGCGCCCAAGAGTTTGGTTTTTTCTTCAAAGAGCATGCGATCTTCTTCGGTCCACCAGTTGGTAAAAGACCCATCGGCTGCAAATTTACTGCCCATATCGTCGAAACCGTGCGTGAACTCGTGGCCAATGACCATTCCGATGCGTCCGTAGTTGACAGCATCTTCAAATTTTTCGTCAAAGAAAGGCGCTTGCATGATGCCAGCCGGGAAAGCGATTTCGTTGAGTAGTGGGTGGTAATACGCATTGACCATATGGGCCGGCATGCCCCATTTTTCCTTGTCTACAGGCTGGGTGAGTTCAATGAGGTTTTTGTGTACGCTGAAACGAGCCAATGCGCGGTAATTTTGAAAATAGCGGTGTGAGACAAAAGACAGGTTTGAAAAGTCAGTCCACTTAGAGGGGAAGCCAAGCTTACGACCAATCGAATTGAGTTTTACCAATGCTTCTTGTTTGGTAGCGTCTGACATCCAGTCTAACTGTTGGATGCGTTCTTGATAAACAAAAAGCAGGTTATCTACC
>JBFYPV010000130.1:0-15515 GCA_041303085.1 Crocinitomicaceae bacterium | reverse complement strand
GGTTGAACCACTAAATTAAAAGAAATAAACTATCTTGCTTTGCGCATGCAACTTTTTCAAATCAAAATACGTCAGTGCTAAGGAGTCTATGGAGGAACAAGAACTCATACAAGATTGTATTGCTGCTCGTCCGAAGGCTCAAAAAGCGTTGTTTGACATTTATGCCCCCAAGCTTTACGTCGTGTGTTTGCGTTACATGAAAGACCAAATGCGTGCACAAGACGTCTTGCAAGATGCCTTCGTTAAAATTTTTGCCCACATTGGCAATTACAAATCGGAGGGCGCTTTTGAGGGTTGGCTCAAAAAAATTGCAGTCAACACCTGCCTTGACCAACTCCGCAAAGACAAAAAACTGCTCACAGATGTCTCTTTAGACGACGTCTCGCACAAATTAGCACACCAAGACTACAGCGTAGAAAAACTCATGGCCGACGACCTGCTCAAATTAGTTCAGGCGTTGCCAGACGGTTACCGCACAGTCTTCAACCTTTTTGCCATCGAAGGTTATTCGCATCAAGAGATCTCCGTGCAACTCGGTATCTCTGAAAGCACCTCCAAAACACAATACTTGCGCGCAAGGGCCTATTTGAAAGACCGTATAGAAAACATTGACTAATGACAGAAAAAGACAACATCAAAGATCTATTTGCCAAAGGCCTCCAGGACCACCAAGTCCAGGTAGACCCCGCGCTATGGACGTCAATTTCTTCGTCCATTGGTACCGGTGCGGCAAAAACTGGTCTTGGCCTCTTTGCCAAAACGCTTATCGGTGTTGCGGCTACAGCAATTGTTGCGGGCACAGTCTATCTCTCATTTGAAACAAAAAGTCAAAAAGTCAAAAAGCAAGTAGTTCAAACACCTCAAGAAACCAGCAAGTCAAGAGAAGACAAAAAAATTACCCCTACAGCACCAACTAAACCGACTTATCAAACTTTCTCTTACGATCCGCCTGCAATAGGATGCTTTGACATCAATGACGAGCTTTTTATTCCTGATTTTGACGCGCTATATAGTTCAGGTGCTCCTATAGAAGAGCCATCATTAACGTCAGGTAACGAACCGCAAGCTGTAACTGAAGTTATTTCTGCTCAAGCCCAAGTAGTTCAACCAATTATTGCTCCTGCTCAAGTGGAAACACAACAAGCAGTTCAAGCAAAGAAACCAACGCGCATTGCGCTACCCAATATTTTTACTCCGAATGGAGACGGTCAAAACGAGACACTACAAATACAGTGGGATAATACTGCTGTTGAAGATTTTAGCATCGTTGTGCTCGATACCAAAAACAATGTCGTTTTCAAAAGCGACAGACCCGATTTCAACTGGGATGGCACTGATTTAGGAGGCGAAAAATTGCCGCGTGCGCACTACATCTACTTTGTATCAGCCCTGCTCAATGGCCAAAAATGGCAACAATCCAGTAGCTTACAAATCCAATACTAAAATAATTGTGTAAATTGGCAGATGCCGTTTATCTATTGCATCACCAACGGAAACAAGAAAATCCACCCAAGTAATCAGCTCATTTTAGCTGCCTTGAAGGAGCAATTCCGCGATGATTTTCAAATTTACAATAGCTCAGATACCGCTGCAGCCATTCAGCACATTCATGCTTTAAAGCACTCTTGCACCCACCTGATTGGCGTAGGTGGCGACGGCACTTTTAATGTGCTTGTCAATGGGGTTTGTACGCATCCAGACCCCAACTTTCAGCCCATTCTAGGCGTGCTTCCCAACGGAACCGGCAATGACTTTTACCGCTCCGCTGGTTTCCAAAACACCTATGATTTTTGTGAAAAAATCCAAAATGGTACCTTTGATTTATTTGATGTTGGCAAGGTTCAAACGGAAACAGAAACACGCTATTTCGCCAACATTACCGATATTGGTTTTGGAGGCGCGGTTGTGCTGGAGCTGCAAAATTTCCGCAAGCGTTTTGGGCCGAACTTCTCTTACGGATTGGCAATTATCAAGACTTTTTTGAAGTACAAACGACCGCTCGTTGAACTCACCACGCCCGACTACAGATACGACGGAGAATTATTGCTCGCTGCCTTCTGTAATGGGAGTATTTTTGGCGATGGTTTGTATATTCATCCGGGGGCTCTAATCGACGATGGCCAACTCAAACTCACGCTATTGGGCAAAGTTTCTTTATTTGATTATGTTAAAAATGTGCTGCGCGTGAAGCGGGGTAAAAAAATCAAGCACCCTGAGGCCCATTATTTAAACATCTCCTACCCCGTTCAATTGAAATCGAATGCTGGCGTCTTGCATGCCGAAACAGATGGCGAATATATCAGCGGACAAGTATTTACTATTGATTTACTTGTGCGCAAGTTAAAGCTGCTTCCCATAAAGAAGCGCTAGATTGCTTATCTTTGGACAACGATGAAAAAAAGCATCATCATTACGGCAGGTGGTATCGGGAAACGCATGGAAAGCGACATTCCAAAACAATTTTTGTTGTTGGGTTCCAAACCAGTTTTGATCCACGCGCTGGAGCGTTTTTTTGAATTCGATTCTACAGCGCAACTCATCGTTACCCTCCCCAAAGACTGGACCGCTCACTGGAATACACTCTTGCGCAAATACAACACCCACATTCCGCACGAATTAGTAGACGGTGGTAGCGAAAGATTCCACTCCATTCAAAATGCGCTCGCGATTTGTACGGGTGAGCAAATTGCTATTCACGACGGCGTGAGGCCGCTGGTCAGTATGGAGACCATTGGGCGTTGTTTTGAAGGCCTCAACAATTCAAAAGCGGTTGTGCCGGTCCTGAATCTAAAAGATTCATTACGGATGGGGACTACTGAAAAATCTGAAAGTGTAGATAGATCACAGTTTTATCTTGTGCATACACCGCAATGTTTTGAGGCAAATACCCTGCAAAAAGCTTATTTACAAGGATACCAAGCGCACTTTACAGACGACGCCAGTGTTGTAGAAGCAATTGGCGTATCTCCACTCTTGGTTTTGAGCAACGAAGAAAATATCAAAATCACGAGCCCTACCGATTTAAAAATCCTCAATGCACTTTTACAACCATGAATTTAGTTGCTCCGCCTTCGCTAAAGTCCGGCGACCTCGTTTATTTGTGTGCGCCAGCCAAAGCCATTGAAGAACACTTTATCATTGAAGCTGAAAATTGGTTGCAAAGTATTGGTCTGCGCGCCATGAGAAGCCAAAATTTAACGGGCCGACACCATTATTTTTCGGGTACTGAACTCGAGCGCTTAGCGGATTTACAAGCAGGTCTTGATCATCCGGAAGCCAAAGCGGTGTGGTGTGTAAGAGGTGGGTACGGCTGCGTTCAAATTTTAGATGGTTTGCAATGGGCACAATTTATCCGCGAGCCCAAATGGCTCATTGGTTTCTCTGATATTTGTGTATTGCACCATAAAATTCAGTCGCTAGGATTTCAGAGTATTCATGGCACCATGGCGTTGAATATCGAAAAAAATAGTACCGAAGCTAAAGCACGCCTAAGCGCGCTACTTTACGGAGAAAAAGCACCTTTTGACTTTGAACCCAAACCGTTCAATCAACTAGGAAAGGCAAGCGGCACTTTGGTTGGCGGAAACTTGAGTATCGTTTACAGCATGCTCGCGACGCCAGAACACTATCCATTCAATGATGCTATTTTATTTATTGAAGACCTCGCAGAACATCTTTACCATATTGACCGCATGTTCTTTGCGCTCCAAAAAAGTGGCGCATTAGCGCAAATTAATGGGCTCATTGTGGGCGGCATGACCGATTTAGAAGACACCGATGTGCCTTTTGGAAAAACGATAGAAGCACTCATATTGGCGCATTTCAAGTACCGTAAAATTCCGATTTGCTTTGATTTCCCCGCCGGGCACATCGACGATAATCAAGCATTGGCACTGGGCGCAGAGGTCCAATTAGAAGTGAATAGCGAGCAAGTTGTTTTGAGCTATCTATAATCGTTCTAAATAGCCCGAATTATCCGATTATCTTAGCAACTTTTGTTACACTTAAATGTTGTTCACGTAAATTTGCAACACTACAAATGAAAGATTCTTATGAGTAACTCAGTATTATTTAAATCTTCTATCGGTAAGAAGGTCTTTATGGCCCTCACCGGTCTTTTCTTGTGTACGTTTTTGGTTGGCCACTTGGCTGGCAACCTCCAACTGATCCTCAAAACAGGCGAAGAAGGCCGTCGGGCATTCAACGAATACGCCTATTTCATGGGCCACAACCTCTTCATCAAAATTCTTTCTTACGTCACCTACGCGGCTATCTTGATTCACGTGATTGACGGAATCGCGCTCACGATTCAAAACCGCAAGGCGCGTCCAGTGCGTTACGCTTACAGCAAACCAGGTGCAAACTCTAGCTCTGCGAGCCGTAGCATGGCAATCTTAGGAACCCTTATCTTGGTTTTCTTGGCCACACACATGGCCAACTTCTGGTGGCAAATGAAAGTCAAAGAAGCCGTTCCACTTCATACCTACAAACTCGAAATGGACAACCCAATGATGGGCGCTGCCAACGCAGAATTATACTACACACATGTTCCAGGTATTCAGCCCATTCCAAAAGACGGCAAAAATATCATTGAAAAAGGTACCGACCTCTACATCAAAGGCACGAACGTTAAAGTGGCAGAAGGCTATCGCGACCTCCACACCTTAGTCATGGACTTCTTCAGTAAGAGCAAAAACGAAGGCGCTCTTTTTGCAGTGCTCTTTTATTTGATCTCCATGATTGTCTTGGCCTACCATCTCTTGCATGGTTTCCAAAGTGCCTTCCAATCATTAGGTATCAATCATCCAAAATACACCCCACTGATCAAAATCATCGGAACTGCCTTTGCTGTTGTTGTTCCGTTTTTGTTTGCGATCATTCCCGTTATTATTTACATGAACCACTAGGAATCAGGCTATGTCAACACTAAATTCGCGCATTCCAGAGGGTCCAATTTCAGAAAAATGGACCAACCACAAAAACCACATGAAGTTGGTTGCACCGAACAACCGTCCCAAAATCGATGTCATCGTTGTTGGAACAGGTTTGGCAGGCGCATCTGCAGCAGCCTCACTTGGCGAGATGGGCTACAACGTTAAGGCGTTTTGCTTCCAGGATTCTCCGCGTAGAGCACACTCTATTGCAGCCCAAGGTGGTATCAACGCAGCTAAAAACTATCAAAACGACGGCGACTCCGTTTACCGCCTCTTTTACGATACCATCAAAGGTGGTGACTACCGTGCACGCGAAGCAAACGTATACCGTTTAGCCGAGGTGTCTGGTAACATTATCGACCAATGCGTAGCACAAGGTGTTCCGTTTGCACGTGAATACGGAGGTCTCCTTGACAACCGTTCTTTTGGCGGCACGCAAGTTCAGCGCACATTCTACGCAGCCGGACAAACTGGCCAACAACTTTTACTTGGTGCTTATTCAGCACTGTCTCGTCAAATTGGCTTGGGGCGTGTCAAAATGTACCACCGTCATGAAATGATGGACCTCGTTAAAGTAGACGGCAAAGCGCGCGGCATCATCGCAAGAAACCTCGTTACTGGCGAGCTCGAGCGTCATTCAGCTCACGCCGTTGTAATTGCCTCTGGTGGTTACGGAAACGTTTACTTCCTCTCGACAAACGCCATGGGAAGCAATGTATCTGCCGCTTGGAAAGTCCACAAGAAAGGTGCGCATTTTGCCAATCCTTGCTTCGTGCAAATTCACCCTACCTGTATTCCAGTTCACGGAACCAACCAGTCCAAACTCACACTTATGTCTGAGTCTTTGCGCAACTCTGGTCGCATTTGGGTACCTAAGAAAAAAGAAGATGCCCAAGCGATTCGCGAAGGCAATATGAAACCTACTCAAATTGCAGAAGAAGACCGCGACTACTTCTTAGAAAGACGCTACCCTGCTTTTGGTAACCTCGTTCCACGCGACGTCGCTTCAAGAGCGGCCAAAGAAAGGTGTGATGAAGGTTTTGGTATAGAAGCAAACGACACCAACGAAGGTGTTTACCTCGACTTCGCTACAGAAATCCGTAGCAAAGGTCGCCAATCTGCTTTTGCACAAGGAGACCACAACCCTACAGAAGAAAAAATCGTTGCACTCGGTAAAAAATGGATCGAAGAGAAATATGGTAACCTCTTTCAGATGTACCAAAAAATCACCGACGACAACCCTTACGAGACCCCAATGAAAATCTACCCTGCGGTTCACTACACAATGGGTGGTGTTTGGGTAGACTACAACCTCCAAAGTAGCATCGAAGGCTGCTTTGTTACCGGAGAGGCAAACTTCTCCGATCACGGCGCAAACCGCCTCGGTGCATCTGCACTCATGCAAGGTTTGGCCGATGGCTATTTTGTTTTGCCTTATACGATTTCAGACTACCTTGCCAATGACATCCGCACAGGCAAAATTGCTACAGATAGCCCTGAATTCGAACAAGCTGAGGCCGAAGTTCAAGCGAGTATCGAGCGTTTCCTTCAAAACAAAGGCACCAAATCTGTGGATCACTTCCACAAACGCCTTGGTCTTATCATGTGGAACAAAGTGGGTATGGCACGCAACGAAGCGGGCTTGAAAGAAGCCATCGAAGAAATTGCTGCTTTGCGCGAAGAATTCTACAAAGACGTATTTGTACCTGGCGATGCCAACGAGATGAATACTGAGCTAGAAAAAGCAATGCGCGTAGCAGACTTTATCGAACTTGGGCAGCTCATGGCTGTAGATGCCTTGCAAAGACTCGAGTCTTGTGGTGGTCATTTCCGCGAAGAATACCAAGATAGCGAAGGTGAAACCCTCCGCGACGACGAAAACTTCAAATACGTTGCCGCTTGGGAATACCAAGACGGCGATGCCAAAAAAGCAGCGCTTCACAAAGAAGCCCTCAATTACGAATACATCAAAATTGCAGCACGCAACTATAAATAAGTAGATATGGCTTCAAAATTTATCAATATTACGCTCAAAATCTGGAGACAAAAGAATACCAATGCGAAAGGTGGTATTGAAACCTACAGCCTTGCAAACGTCTCTACAGATAGTTCGTTTTTAGAAATGCTCGATCAACTCAATGAGCAACTCATCAACGAACAAAAAGAACCTGTTGCCTTCGATCACGACTGTCGTGAAGGTATCTGCGGCATGTGCTCTCTTTACATCAACGGACGCGCACACGGCCCTGAAACAGGCACCACTACATGTCAGCTACACATGCGTAGTTTTACGGACGGAGACACCATTTATGTAGAGCCGTGGAGATCGCGTGCTTTCCCAATTGTCAAAGACCTCGTCGTTGACCGCTCTGCTTTTGACCGCATTCAGCAAGCTGGTGGTTTTGTATCTGTAAACACCTCAGGTCGTACCATGGATGCCAACGCTATTCCAATTCCAAAACACGACGCAGATAAAGCTTTCGAAGCTGCTGCATGTATTGGTTGCGGTGCATGTGTTGCTACCTGCAAAAATGGTTCTGCTATGTTATTTGTTGGTGCTAAAGTTTCACAATACGCCTTATTGCCACAAGGAAAAGTAGAAGCCCAAGACCGCGTAATCAACATGGTTCGTCAGATGGATGAAGAAGGTTTTGGTAACTGTACCAACACTGGCGCATGTGAGGTAGAATGTCCAAAAGGCATTTCCTTAGAAAACATTGCGCGCATGAACCGCGAGTTCTTGAGCGCGTCGCTTACAGCAGACAAATAAAAAATCCTGATACAACAAAAAGGGCGGTCAATGACCGCCCTTTTTTATTGCTATATAAACTGAAATTACTTCAGTTGTTGTCCGTCTTTGTTGTACCAACCTTGGTTTTCTTTGATTTCTACAGGCACGTTGGATTGATCGCTCAAGCGCTTTTGGGTGCGCATCCAGAAATAAAAGCCAAAAAAGCCAAGTAGAATAAGCGCTGTATTAAAGTAGTTCTGTACCATTTCAAAAAAGCCAAAAGACCATTGAAATGCGTCACCAATTTTGTATACGAAGTCTGTCCAAGTCATGTGTAGTTCTTTTATAGGGCAAATGTACTACAAATTTTAATAAATCAAATACTGACTTAAATTTCTCCCATCAAAGTAAGCGTTTCTTTTGCGGCGGCCTGCTCAGCCTCTTTCTTAGAAAAACCCTTGCCTTTTCCGTAGCTTGAGCGATTGATTTGCACACTCATTTCATAAACAGCTTTACCCTCAGTGAATTGCTCAGATAAGAGCACAAATTCAAGATTTAATTTTTTGCGCTGGCACCAAATAAAAAGTGCAGATTTGAAGTCGAGTTCTTCTTCTAGTACCTTATTGAGATTGAGGTGCTTTCTAAATACCGTGTTTTTAAGTACGTTTTGCGTATTTATAAAACCGCCATCTAGATAGATAGCACCGATGAGTGCTTCAAAAGCATTGCCTTCTAAACCTGCTAAATTGATGCTCCGGCCTTGACTATAGATGAGGTGGTTGCGAATGCCCATGCGTTCGCCAATGGCAGCTAAAGACTTTCGGTTGACTATTTTTGACTTGATTTTGGTGAGCTGACCCTCGTCGAGGTCTGGGTATTTTTCATAAACAAATGAGGCAACCACTGCGTCTAGAATGGAATCACCTAAAAACTCTAACCTTTCGTTGGCGGCCAACAGATGTTGGTCCGAAAGAGAACTTTTGTGCGTGAGCGCTTGAATGAAAAATGATACATTTTGGGGTTTGTAGCCAAATTGAGCCAATACAAAACGAATTACGTCGAGCTCTTCGTTTGTTTTCTTCTTCTTAAAAAGAGGAATTTTGAGCAATTTATGCTTTAAATTTCTTGACAATGATGGAGGTGTTGTGACCCCCAAAACCAAAGGTATTAGACAATGCAATGTTTACAGTGCGCGCCTGTGGCTTATGAAAAGTAAAGTTGAGTTTTGGGTCGAGTCCTGGATCGTCGGTAAAGTGATTGATGGTTGGTGGAACCATATCGTTTTGAACCGCAAGAACGCAAGCCACAGCCTCGATGGCACCGGCTGCACCGAGAAGGTGGCCAGTCATGGATTTGGTAGAACTGATGTTCAGATTGTAGGCGTGTTCGCCAAAAACGTGCTGAATAGCTTTTACTTCGGCGATATCGCCAAGTGGTGTAGAAGTACCGTGCACATTGACGTAGTCAATTTGTGAAGGATCGATTTCGGCGTCTTCGAGTGCTGCAAGCATGGTGTTGCGGGCGCCAAGACCTTCTGGGTGTGGTGCGGTCATGTGGTAGGCGTCGCCAGACATGCCACCGCCAATTACCTCAGCATAAATTTTTGCACCGCGTTTGATGGCGTGCTCGTATTCTTCGAGGATAAGACAGCCAGAACCTTCGCCAAGGACAAAACCATCGCGGTCGAGGTCGAACGGACGAGATGCAGTCTCAGGAGAGTCGTTGCGGGTAGAAAGCGCTTTGAGGGCGTTGAAACCACCCATTCCCATTTCGTTGACACCAGCTTCAGAACCACCAGTAACGATGGCGTCAGCTTTGCCTAAACGAATGAGGTTGAATGCGTCGATAATTGCATTGGTTGCAGAAGCACAAGCTGATACACAAACGTAGTTAGGACCACGTAAACCATATTTGATAGAAATATGACCAGCTGCGATATCTGCAATCATTTTTGGAATAAAGAAAGGATTGAAACGGGGCGTGCCGTCACCAGCAAAATATTCCCTAGCTTCTTCCTGAAAAGTTTTAAGGCCTCCAACACCTGAGCCCCAAATTACACCGATGCGGTCTAGGTTGGGGTTGGACTCAAGCAGAGCAGAGTCTGCCATAGCTTCCGTAGAGGTAACTATGGCATACTGCGAAAATTGATCAAGCTTGCGTCCTTCCTTTTTGTCCATGTGGTCTTCCACATTGAAGTCTTTCAATTCACAGGCGAACTGTGTTTTGAAAAGAGCAGCATCAAATTGTTTGATGGGTGCGGCACCACTTTTGCCCGCCATTAAGCCATCCCAGTATTCTTGTACTGTGTTGCCTATTGGCGTAAGTGCACCGAGACCTGTTACAACAACTCTTTTTAATTGCATACCCGTTAACTAAAAGGAATGGTGGGAATTATTAAACGTTCGCTTCGATATAAGCAATAGCGTCACCAACTGTTTGGATACCTTCTGCTTTATCGTCTGGAATAGAAATGTTGAATTGTTTCTCGAATTCCATGATTAACTCAACTGTGTCAAGTGAATCGGCACCCAAGTCATTGGTGAAGCTCGCTTCGTTAGTTACTTCACTTTCTTCAACATTCAGTTTATCAACGATGATCGCGATAACTTTAGCTTTGATATCAGACATTTTTTAAAATTTAAAGGTTTCAGCTTGCAAAGAAAAAAACTATCGACCAATAAACAAAACTTATCCTGATTTAATTTATCAACACATCGCGTCTCAAAGCCAAGGAATCCTAGACTATGCTTAACTTTGTAGCCGAAATGCAAGAACAATTAATTCTATTTATTTCCGGAGCAGGCAGCAACGCGCGTCAAATTATCAACTATTTCAATGATAATGAACAAGTTAATGTAGTTGGGGTGCTCTCTAGCAAGCCCAATTCCGAGATGGAAGCATTTTGTGAAGGCCAGCGGCTTCCTTTCTATAATTTACACGGAAAAGATTTTTCAGATTACCTTCAGCTTTGCCACAAACTAGGTGCAAACTGGGTTGTTTTAGCTGGTTTCCTCAAAAAAATACCACAAGAGTTCATTGCAGCATTTCCGGACAAGATCATCAATATTCACCCTTCTTTACTTCCTAACTACGGCGGTGCGGGCATGTATGGGCAAAATGTGCATCGGGCGGTTAGTGACGCAAACGAAGCATTCAGCGGCATTAGTATTCATTTGGTGAATGAAGAATTTGACAAAGGAAAGCTCCTTTTTCAGCACGCGGTGTGCTTGCCAAAAAATGCAAACGCACAACAAGTTGAGCAAGAAGTCAGGTCTTTAGAACAGGCGTTTTTTGCAAAAGACCTTGAAACCTATGTTTCGCACTTTATAAAATAGCCTGCTCCAAAAATTGCGCAAAACGCAAACAATCTTCGTAAGAATTATAAAGTGGTGCCGGCGCAATGCGGATCACGTTGGGCTCTCTCCAATCTGCAATAACCCCAAGATCTGTTAAGCGGTCGAAAAGCTGACGGCCTTGACCTTTGGCCAAAATAGAAAGTTGTGCGCCTCGAGCACGTGGGTCTTTAGGGGTAATGATTTCAAATGAGCAGCGTTCCTTATTTCTTTCGGAAACATCTTCAATAAGGTAAGCAAGATAAGCCGTGAGTTGATCGCGCTTCTGACCAATGCGGTCCATGCCCGCTTCTTCAAAAATTTCTAACGAAGCTAAATGCGCAGCCATGCCTAATACCGGTGCATTACTCAATTGCCAACCTTCAGCGCCCTCAATAGGGTCAAAACCAGGTTCCATCTGAAAACGCACAGCTTTGTTGTGGCCCCACCATCCGGCAAAACGCGGTAAAGATTTATTGTGCGCGTGTCTTTCATGCACAAAGAGGCCCGAAACACCTCCCGGAGATGAATTCAAGTATTTATAACCGCACCATGCAGCAAAATCGACATTCCAGTCGTGGAGGGATAAATTGACATTTCCGGCAGCATGGGCGAGGTCAAAACCAACCACTGCACCAACTGCATGGCCCGCTGCCGTAATTTTTTGTAGATCAAAATACTGTCCCGTATAATAATTGACGCCTCCAATCATGACCAACGCAAGTTCGTCTCCAAGTTCGGCAATACGCTGCAGGATGTCTTCTTCTCTAAGAAGATGCTCGCCGGGTCTTGGGCCCACCTCTACCAGTGTGTCGGCGGGTAAGCCATGAAATGCAACTTGTGAGGCCAACGCATATTGATCGCTCGGAAAAGCTTTTTCTTCACAGAGAATTTTGACGCGCTTTCCTTCTGGTCTGTAAAACGACACCATTAAAAGGTGCAAGTTAGTGGTGAGTGAGTGGGTAACGACAACTTCTATTGGAAGCGCACCTACAATTTTAGCGGCCAGCTGCGTTAAGTTTTCATGGTAAGAAAACCACGGTCTTTTGGCTAAAAAGTGGCCTTCAACCCCAAATTTTGCCCAAGCCTCTAATTCTTCCTGCACATAGCCAGCAGCTGTGATGGGTTGTAAGCCAAGTGAATTACCGGTAAAATATACGGGGTTTGGATTGTGAAAAGTCGGGAAATGGAAGCGCGTTCTGAAAGTTGCTAACGGGTCTTTTTGATCTAATTCTTGGGCGAATTTTAGGGTGTTTTCAAATTTCATATGCGCGGCTTTATTCGTAACTTTATGGCCACAAATATACATAAGAATGAAGACTCCCTCTCCTATCGACCGCAGCCGTTCGGCAGAATTATTCGAAGCAGCCAAAGGATATTTTCCTGGTGGCGTCAATTCTCCGGTGCGCGCTTTTAAGTCTGTAGGTGGCACGCCGCTTTTTATCGCTAAAGGCGATGGCGCGCAAATTTGGGACGAAGACGGCAACCAATTCACAGATTTTTGCTGCAGTTGGGGGCCACTAATTCACGGTCACAATCATCCTTATGTCTTTGAAAAAATTGTAGCTACGCTTCAAAATGGGGCCAGTTTCGGGGCGCCAACCCGCAAAGAAAACGAACTAGCAGCATTTATGCTCGAGCGCTTGCCATTTATAGACAAAATTCGCTTCACTAGCTCTGGAACGGAGGCCGTCATGAGTGCGTTGCGTTTGGCGCGTGGGGCTACCGGCAAAAACAAAATCTTGAAATTTGAAGGCTGCTACCACGGCCACGTAGATGCGTTGTTGGTGCAGGCCGGAAGCGGATTGGTCACCTTTGGCACCTCATCTAGTGCCGGTGTGCCCGAAGCATTTGCCAACGAAACACTCGTTTTGCCACTCAACGATGCCCAAGCCCTTACCGCTTGCTTTGAAGCGCAGCACCACGACCTCGCTGCGGTCATTATTGAGCCTATTCCAGCCAACAACGGCTTGTTGCTCCAAGACCTCACGTTTTTAAACCTTTTGCGTTCCCTCTGTACAAAATATGGCGTATTGCTCATTTTTGATGAAGTAATTTCCGGATTCAGGGTAGCATTTGGAGGTGCAGCAGAACTTTACGGCATCACACCCGATATGGTCACCTACGGAAAAATTATCGGTGGTGGCTTGCCTGTGGGAGCCTACGGCGCTCGAAAAGAAATCATGTCATATGTGTCGCCCGAAGGGCCGGTTTATCAAGCCGGAACGCTGTCTGGCAATCCAGTTGCAATGGCTGCTGGCCTTGCCCAACTCGAGTTGTGTGCTGCGGAGGGCTTTTATACCCAGCAAGCAAAACGCACCCAAACCTTTGTAGACAACATCAATACTTTTGCCTTAGCACAGGGCTACCCAATGGAACTCGTTTGTGTGGGTTCTATTTTCTGGTTCTCTTTCAACGGCAAAAAACGCATTACAGCAGCAAATCAAATTGCCAGCGACATGTCCGCATTTAATTTCATGCACCATTATCTCTTGGGTGTAGGTGTGTATTTTGGACCGAGTGGCTATGAAGTAGGGTTTGTGTCATCGGCACATACCGATGCGCAACTCGACCACGCTGCAACACAAATCAAAGCGGCACTCGCGGCTTTCTATCAAAAGTAATCCCTAGCTTTAGCTCGTGAATTTAGTAACTGGTGCCACCGGACTTCTCGGAAGTCACGTCTTAATTGAACTTGCGAAGCGCGATAAACCCATCCGTGCGGCATATCGTAGCGATGCTAAAAAAGCGGCGGTAGAACAACTTTTTCATTTTTATTTGAAAGAAAATGCCAGTAAAAAATGGCAACAAATTGAATGGGTTCGCGCAGATTTACGCGATATCGATGAGCTCAAATCTATTGTTCAGGGCAGCTCAGCTATTTATCATTGTGCGGCGCTGGTCTCCTTTTTCAAAGCAGATTTTGAGGTCTGTATTCAACAAAACCGTTACGTCACGGCCAATTTGGTCGATTTAGCTATCCAATACGGCGTTCAACACTTTTGTCATGTGAGTTCTACAGCCGCAATTGGCGGCAAAGAGGCACTAGTCAGTGAAAAAAGCAAATGGCAAGAAGGGGCACAGCACAGCGGTTACGGTATTTCAAAATTAATGGCCGAAAAGGAAGTTTGGCGCGGCATGGAAGAAGGCCTAACGGCAGTCATCGTGAATCCGTGTGTCATTCTAGGCCCAGCCGCACCCGGCAGCCCTTCTTTACAAATGCTCGACACCGCCAAAAAAGGCTTGAAATTTTATACAAGTGGCGCCAATGCTGTTGTGGACGCCCGCGATGTAGCCTGGGCCATGGTCGAATTAGTCGCTAAAGGTGTGGTGCGCGAACGGTTTTTGGTCGTTGGACCCCAGCAAACTTTTCGAGAATTATTTAGTGTTTTTGCCCGTAGTCTCGGGAAAACCCCTCCAACGATCAAAGCACCCAAAACACTTACTTTGTTTTTTGCAGCCTTTCATGAGTTATGGTGTCATTTAAGTGGCAAAAGAGATGGCCTCACCATTGAAACCGCCCGTTCGTCAAACGAAGTATTGCGCTACGACCGCAACAAAATCGAAAAAGAATTGTCTTTTAAATACACGCCGCTGCAAGACATCATCAGCAACATGATCGCCGGGCAGGCATTTATTGAAAAAAACACAACAACTTGAGTCGGAAGCTGATCATTTTCATTGGGATTTTCTATCTCGTTGGTCTTGTAGGTATGTCTATTGGCCCTTATAAGTCCTTTTTTGTGGGGCTCTCCTTTTTTCACTTGCTGCTTTCTTTTGGTGTGCTGCTGCTTGGCAGAAAAAAATATGGTTCCCGTTTTTGGCTCTTTTTAGGTTTAGCCTTTATCACAGGAATGACCGTCGAATGGATTGGCGTACACACTGGTTTTCTTTTTGGCGACTATCACTACGGTAGTGTTTTAGGGCCAAAAGTAGCAGGAGTGCCCCTGATCATTGGCGTCAATTGGGCCATGCTCAGTGTGGTCAGTGCTGCGCTGCTTTCTTCACTGAAACTTGCGTTTTGGCTAGAAGTAATTTTGGCCGCAATCTTAATGGTTTTTCTTGATTTTTTGATGGAGCCCGTAGCCGTCAAGCTCGGTTTTTGGTACTGGAAAGGCGGCGTTATTCCGAGCTTTAACTATGTTTGTTGGTTCTTGATTGCGGTGCTGCTTCAATTTGTTTATCGCAAATGGCGCCTCAACGAGACAAACAATGTGGCGGTGGCGCTGTTTATTTACATGACCATCTTTTTTACTTTTTTAAATTTTCGCTTATGATGTGGTGGGGTCCGGTTGTTACACTCGCAACTTTCTTCGGGATGGAATTTATGGCGTGGGCAACGCACAAATTCGTCATGCATGGCATCATGTGGTATTTCCACAAAGACCATCATCAGGTAGAACCTGGTTTTTTTGAGAAAAACGACGTCTTCTTTCTCATTTACGCCATCCCTTCTTGGCTCTGTATTATGCTCGGTCTCATGAATCAAATGTACTTCCCGGTCTGGATTGGCTTTGG
>JBFYPV010000129.1:0-2770 GCA_041303085.1 Crocinitomicaceae bacterium | reverse complement strand
TTTTGCAGCAAAACCGCATCGAAAAACTACCTGTTGTTGATGCAGACAACCGCCTAATTGGCCTGATTACCTACCGCGACATCATCAAAGTCAAAGAACATCCGAATTCTTGCAAAGATTCACTTGGGCGTTTGCGCGTGGCAGCAGCAGTTGGCGTTACTTTTGATACCATGGAGCGCGTTGCGGCACTAGTAGAAGCCGGCGTAGACGCTATTGTCATCGATACCGCACACGGCCATACAAAAGGCGTGGTAGACCAACTCAAAGCCGTCAAGGCCGTTTACCCAGAACTACAAATTGTGGTGGGGAATATCGCTACTGCAGAAGCAGCTAAATATCTTGCCGATGCCGGCGCCGATGCCGTTAAAGTTGGTATTGGCCCAGGTTCCATTTGTACCACTCGCGTCATTGCAGGTGTTGGGGTTCCACAACTCACTGCCATTAACGAGGTGGCCAAAGCACTTGAAGGTACAGGCGTTCCTGTGATTGCCGATGGCGGTATCCGCTACACCGGCGACATCGTGAAGGCTATTGCAGCTGGTGCCGACGTCGTGATGCTCGGTTCAATGTTTGCAGGTGTTGAAGAATCGCCAGGCGAGACCATCATCTACGAAGGCCGTAAATTCAAGTCTTACCGCGGCATGGGTTCTTTGGAGGCCATGCAAAAAGGCAGCAAAGACCGCTATTTCCAAGATGCCGAAGACGACATCAAAAAATTAGTGCCAGAAGGCATCTCAGGTCGCGTTCCTTACCGTGGCAAACTCATCGAAGTCATGTTCCAACTCATCGGCGGCTTGCGCGCTGGTATGGGCTACTGCGGTGCACCAAACATAGACAAACTCAAAGGCGCACGCTTTGTGCGCATCACCTCCGCGGGCGTGCGTGAGTCGCATCCACACGACGTCACTATTACCCGTGAGGCACCAAACTATAGCATCAAGTAATTTAAATTCATAGCTTTAACCGCTTTAATCAAAACCAATGAAAAAGACCCTTGTATTATTCTTGTTTGGCTTTTTGACCAACCTCGCTCTTGCTCAAAAGGAGCCTGTCGTCATGACGATCAACAATAAGCCTGTTACCAAATCAGAATTTTTACAGATTTACACCAAAAACAATCCGAATCCAAGTTTTGACAAAGATTCGCTCGATCGCTACATGCAATTGTTTGAGGTGTTTAAACTCAAAGTAGCTGAAGCCGAAGCGCTTGGTTACGATACCCTTCCGCGCTTGCAAAAAGAACTCGAGGGCTACAAAAAACAATTGGCCTTGCCTTACTTAATTGATTCCGTTCAAAACCAAGCCATGGTTCAGGAGGCCTACAACCGCACCGCAACCGAAGTGCGTTGTTCACACATCCTCATCAAACTAGACCCGAACGCAAGCCCCAAAGACACGTTAGCGGCCTACAATCGCTTGCTTGGCCTGAAAGCACGCATCGAAAAAGGCGAAGATTTTGCATCAGTTGCCAAATCTAAACTCGGTTCCGAAGATCCTTCAGTTGTCAACAACGGCGGAGACCTCGGCTACTTTACTGCTTTTCAAATGGTTTATCCTTTTGAAGAAAAAGCCTACACCACAACCGTTGGCACCATCAGCGAACCGTTCAGAACGCGTTTTGGCTATCACATTTTAAAAGTTACAGACAAACGCCCTGCGCGCGGCACCATCAAAGTTGCGCACCTCATGATTTCTACAGGTCGTGAAGCCACCACCGAAACGCGTCAAAACGCCGAAAAGAAAATCAACGAAATCTACGACAGCCTCGCTGCCGGCTCTTCTTGGGAAAAAATGGTCAACGCCTACTCAGAAGATGCCAACAGCATCAAAAAAGGGGGTGAGTTACCTGCTTTCGGATCCGGAACCAGCCAGCGCATGGTATTGGAATTTGAAGACGCCGCATTTTCTTTAAAGCAAGTAGGGGAGTTCTCCAAACCAATCAAAACGCAATACGGTTTCCACATCATCAAACTCATCGAATGGACTCCCGTGAAGTCTTATGACAACATGCGCCGCGAGCTACAGGCAAAGGTCAATAAAGACGAGCGTTCTAAAGTGACTCAAGACTCCTTCGTTCAAAAATTGCGCACGCAATATGCCTACCAAGACAAAAGCGAAAAAAGTCTAGAGTGGTTTGTAGCTAACCTAGACTCTACTTATTTTGTCGGCAAATGGACCGCAGACAAACTCAAGTCCAACAAAACGCTATTTGTACTAGATGGCAAAAAATTCAAGCAACAAGATTTCGCGAAATATGTCGTCAAAAACTACCGCACAGTCCGCAAAGACGCGCCAGCAGTAGTGGTGAAGCAACTCTACCAACAATGGGAGAAAAACGAAATCTTAGCTTACGAAGAAGCACTCTTGCCAGCAAAATATCCAGCTTACAAAGCGCTCGTTCAGGAATACCACGACGGTATCATCCTTTACGAAATCATGCAAGACCAAGTTTGGAACAAAGCAGTCAAGGACACCGCAGGCTTAAGAGCTTTCTTCATGGAAAACCGCGGCAAATACGCCTGGACCAACCGCCTAGATGCTACAGTTTACGAGTGTAAAGACGAGCACATTGCAGTGCAAGTTTACGGTATGCTCGTTCAGTCAGACACCATCAATTCCAAAGCGGTTCTAGACGTCATCAACAAAGATTCAGAGCTCAATTTAAAGGTGCGCATGAATAAATTTGAAATTGCCCAAACCACTTATTTGCAACAACGCACTTTCACTCCAGGCCTCAATCCTGTTTATTCCATGGACGGCAAATGGTATG
>JBFYPV010000128.1:0-8013 GCA_041303085.1 Crocinitomicaceae bacterium | reverse complement strand
TTGCTTCCTTACTACTGGGTCTCCCGTTTCATTATTATCAGCTCATTCACCGCAATCATCATTTCTTCAATAACGAACCTGGCGATTTTACAAGTACCTGGAAACTTCAAGATGACAAGCTCAAGCAACGTCCATTTTGGTTTTATGTCCTGTTTTGGTGGGTTCCTATCGTTCCGTTGCGCAAGCAAATTGAAACAGCTAAAGCCGCTGGATGGTTGAGTCAGAAAGGGGCACGATTTTTACGTTTAGAGCTGCTTTTGCTCCTGCTCTTTTACGGATTGCTCTTTTTGATCGTAGGTTGGAAAGTCCTGTTGTATGCACTACTTGTTTATTTGGGTTGGGTGCTGATCAGCGCTCAAAATTATGGCCAGCACTTACCGACAGATCCGGAAATTCAAACGACTAGCATTCACAAGAAGTGGTATAATGACTTGACACTTAACAATGGCTTGCACCACGAACACCATCAGAAACCACAACTCAGTTATGATCTTTTAGAAAAAGACCAAAACTTAAAAACAATAGAACAGACTCATTTGACTGCCGGATTTTGGCCAAAAGCTTGGAGAGGCAGTTTTGTGGTGACGGTACTGCTCATTTTAGGTCTTTTAGCGCAACTGCCGAATTTGCAAATGACTGGTAGCTTAGATGGTTTTGCTGCAGGTGCTACGCCAGTTTTTAACGATGCGCGCGCTTATGATTCCATTTTTGGACAAAGTAAATACCGCTATTATTGGAGCATCACGCCGAGCCCAAATGCCAAACTCAGTTTTCTAAGCGCTTGCACCGAATTTGAGCAAGCACTCAAAGCCCAGACCCCTGAGCTCGAGTTGCTCAGTTCGGCGCGTCAATTGCGCAAATTCTCTCAATTGCGCTTGTATCCAAAGCACATGGCCGCCAGTGATTTTTTGAAAATTGCAGCCAAACATCCGCAACTTGGCAAGCTCATTTCAAAAGATCAGCGCTCGTTTTTGCTCATTGCAGATTACCACGGTGTTGCCATTCCCTTGAAAAAAGTGACGGCGCTACAAGAACAAGCGCGTCCTCAAATCGAGGAAATCAGGGGTTTTGGCATGCAAGGGCTCGAGGCGGCCATCGCCAGATCCATGCAAGAAGATATCGTAACCATTACAGGACTCATCTTTATTTTATTTGGCGCTTACTTATTTTGGCGTTACCGACATTGGAGTGCAATCGTTTATTTGGTGGGCAATATGCTGTTGTCTATTATCCTGACGGTTTGTTTGTTCCCGGTCTTTGGCTTTCAAATGACGGTGGTGAGTATCCTCGCCTTGCCGATTGTACTGGTGCTGTCTTTGAGCGATGCCATTCACTTACTCGGCGGACTCGCTAAAGGGCAGACGAGCAGCGCAACCATTTCAAAAATTTGGGTGCCATCCTTACTGAGTAGCCTCACCACGGCCATTGCCTTTTATAGTTTTTATTTCAATGACGCGCCCAACATGGTGCAGCTTGGCATGGTCACTGGAACGGCCGTATTGTTGGAATTCTTAGTTTCCATGGCTATGGCCCAGCAATTTTTACACAAGGTGCGTTTGCGCAAGGCAGAAAGCCAACTCATGCGCGCAACAAGTCATTTTTTGGAGCATCGACAAAAAGCAATTGGTTGGGCATTGTTGGGCTTGGTATTGGTTGCGGTGTTCATGCTGCCAAAGTTGCGTTTCGATGCGAGCACCGACGATTTCTTTCCAGATGGGCACCCCGTGACTAAAGAACATGCTTATTTCAGGAGCCAATTTGATGCCCAAAAAGTACTGCATCTTTGGTTTGACAAACAAGACAATGAAGCACAGCAGCGCCGGCAAGTTGAGGCTTGGCTTGGGCAACAACAGGCACCACAGCTCATCGGCTATGACTTCAAACCACAAACTGCCGGCCAACCCTTGGCTGCAAGTATTTATTTTTCGGACACCAAGGCAATCGGTGCCTTTTACAAAAAACTCGAGCGGCAGGGGGAATTGCGCAAGCAGCATTTGGGACTGCACGCGTATAGTCCGTTTGTGGTTTTTGATGTCGTGAACCAACAAGTGGCGGCTTCTTTGTTTTGGAGCTTGCTCACGGCAAGTTCAGCAATTGTATTGCTCATGCTATGGCTGACTCAAAATCCGCTGCAGGCGTTGCTAGGGTTTGTCCCGAATTTAGTGCCTCTTGCGGCGGTAGTGGTCTTTTTTGTTGGTTTTGACCAAGGCCTCAACATGCTCACGGCCCTAACTTTGGTGGTATGTGTGGGCCTGCTCGACGACGACACCATCCACGTGTTGTATCAAAAATATGTATTGCGTGCGCCGATAGCACAAATGAATCCTGTCATTATACACGCCGCAGTGCTACTCGCATTAGGTTTTGGGTGTTTTGTCTTGAGTAATTTCAAGCCAACCCGCTTATTTGGTGGTGTAAGTGCTTTGGTCTTTGTGGTGGGGCTGCTCGGTGAACTCACGTTATTTCAATGGATTTTAAATCAATTCAAAAAGGAAAACAATGACCAACACTAAGCTGCAAACACAGGCCCAGAAAGTTTGGGCGCTCAATGGAAATGAGGCGCTGGCTTATGGTGCACTCCATGCTGGTGTGGCTTATTTTGCACATTATCCGGGTTCGCCCGTCAATGGGATCGAGCCCGTATTGAAACAACTCAATACACAACATGCCGCCCAAATCACCTTTAACGACGCGCTCAATGAGCACGTTGCTGCCTGTGCTGCGATGGGCGCAAGCATGACGGGTGCGCGCACAATGCTCGTGATGAAACACGTTGGGCTCAATATTGCTGCCGACCCACTGAACTATGTGGGTTATGCAGGCATCAAAGGCGGAATGCTGATTGTAGTGGGCACTGATCCGGGTGCTAATTCGAGTACCGGAGAAGAAGACGTGCACTGGTACGCCAAACAATTTAATTTGCCCTTGTTTGAACCCACGAGTCCGCAGGCGCTTTATGATTGCTGCCGAGACGGGTTTGCGCTTTCAGAAGAACTGGGCTTACCCATTCTGATTTTCGTGACGGGCTTGATTTGTCATCAAAGTACGCGGGTACAAACGCATGAAATTACACCAGTGAAACGCGCGTATTATTTTGAAAAAGACCGCGATCGCTATATCAATGTGGGCCAACGCGCTGTTCAAAATCACCGCTTGTTGCTCGAAAAAATGGCGGTTTATGCCCAAACTCACGCTTTTTTGAAAGTGGACGGACCTTCAAATGCCCCTTTGGCCGTGATCACAAGAGGCAATACCACCCTCCACTTTGCTGAAATTCAAACCTACATTCCGCAATTAGCCAATTGTACCTGGATCCAACTCAATGGGGTGTATCCGCTACCAACTGCTGCATTATTGCCCTTGCTCCAAGACAAAACGGAGATCATTGTGATGGAAGACCAAGATGGGTTTGTGGAGTACTTGCTCAAAATGGAAATGTACAATGTACTCAGCGCAAAAATTCAGGGTAAAAATTTATTTCCTGCTTATGGAGAATTGCGCATCAATGAACTGCTAGAAATTTTGTGTGCCTATTTTGGCGTAGCTTATCCGTTTGGAGGCTTGCCGAGCTTGCCTATTCCGGAGCGCTTGGGAACATTTTGTGAAGGCTGCCCACACACCGGAAGCTATTTTGCCATCGAACAAGCGCTGCCCAAACAAGAACGCATCATTGGTGGCGATATCGGCTGCTCTTCTTTGCCTCCTTTTCGGGCAGATTGGTTGTTGTGCATGAATGCCGGTATTGGCCTCGCGCAGGGCATGGCTCCGTTTGTGAGTGGGCAAAAATTAGTGTCCACGGGTGGTGACGGCAGCTTTTTTCATGGCGGTTTACTTGCGGTGCTCAATGCCGTTCAAAATAAAGTCAATTTAGTGCATTTAGTCTTTGACAACAAAAGCGTCGCCATGACCGGCCATCAAGCCTCTGCTTCTACCCAAGTAGCATATGCAGATTTGCTGCGTTCGTTGGGCGTTGCTTCTTTTGCCGAGGCCAGTGCTTTTCATCCCAAAGAATTAGAAGCTTTAGTCAGAGAAAAGGAACAACTCGAAGGGGTACACGTCATTTGGGTCAGTGGTGCTTGTGCGCAAATCCCAGATGCCCGTTCCAACTTTAGACGCGCCAATTATGCGCCGCAAATTGATGCCAGCAAATGCGCCTCGTGCACGCTCTGTTATGAGGCTTTGGCCTGCCCCGCAATTGATCAAAATGATTTAGGTCAGTTTCAGATCGATTTGTCTCGTTGTATGCGCTGCGGGGTTTGTCATGAAATTTGTCCGAACGACGCCATCGATTTAGGCGCTAAAAAACCGCAAGCATGAAGCAAGAATTGCGCATACTCATTGCCGGAGTCGGCGGGCAGGGCATTCACGGTTTTGTGCGCGTGCTGCAACAAGCGATGACCGAACAGGGTTATGAATTCATTAGCGCGCGTTACAAAGGCGGCGCTCAAAGCTTGGGCAGTGTGCATGCAGAATGTAAAATCTTTTTGAGCGCAGCCCAAGCAAATGCACAGCAAAGTAGCCAGTTGATCCCAGGCACACTCGATATTTTGCTCGGCCTTGAACGTTGGGAAACACTGCGTTTTTTACCATTTTGCCATGCCAATACACTCATTGTGGCCGACACCTTTACCGAATTTCCGCCCGGAACCAAGCGCAGTAAAGATCTTCCGAGTATCGACACCTATTTTGCCAATTTGACCAACCCGCTGATCAGTAGGGATTTCATCCAACTTGCACAAGAGAAAGGCTGGTCAAAATCGGCTGTTCCTATTTTACTTTTTAACGAGGCCATTCGTTCGCTTGGCCTGACACAATATATTCAACCGCTTAAACCTTAATAACATGAATTGGAAAGAAAACTCCAGAGTAGCCATGCACTGGCACACCAACGAACAAGGCAATAAAATTGTCTGTGACCTTTGCCCAAGACATTGTCAGACCCAAGCTGGCCAGATGGGATTTTGTAAAGTCAGAGGCAACGTCGATGGTACTTTTCATACCTTCAATTTCGGTAAATCCGTCACGGCAACCCAAGAGTGTATAGAAACCGAGGCGGTCAATCATTTTATGCCAGGGGCGCGCATCCTGAGCTTGGGCAATATCGGTTGCATGATGGCGTGTTCGTATTGTCAGAACTGGCAAACTTCTCAAATCAAGCACCTCAACGATGCCAATGTGTTCGAATATACGCCCGAACAAGTGATTGAACTTGCCGTTTCCAACGATATCAAAGTCATTTCCTGGACTTACAATGACCCAGTGGTATGGCATGAATTTGTATTGGAGACTTCCAAACTGGCCAAGGCGGCTGGGCTTACCACTTTATATAAATCGGCGCTTTACATCGAGCTCGAACCACTGCGCGAACTGATCGAAGTCATCGATATCTTTTCGATCTCGCTCAAATGTATGGACGACGCCATTTACCGCAAAGAGAACAAAGGCAAACTCCAACCTGTACTCGATGCAATCGAACTTATTGCAGCCTCCGACCGTCATTTAGAAATTTCGCAATTAGTGGTGACCGGGCTCAATGACGACGGTACAGATGCCATCAAAACAGCGCGCTGGATGCGCGAAAAACTCAAGCCAGAAGTGCCACTGCATTTGGTGGCGTATCATCCGAGTTTCAAATACAAAAAACCGCGTACTGAATTGGCAACGCTACTCAAACTGCGCGAGCTCGTCCTCAACGAAGGGCTGGAATACGTGTATTTAGGTAACGTATATGCCGACGACATGAGCAATACGTATTGTAAATCTTGTTCTCATTTGCTAGTGGAACGATTTGGGCTTTCGGTGCAGGTGCCAGGTCTAGATGCGCATGGGAATTGTAAAAATTGTCAAACGCCTTCCGTAATTCGAGATGCATTAGGCGGACAACCATCCGAAAAACCGGTCCTTGCACCATTTGTTGCCGAACAAACGTATGCTTTTGAATGGAACGAAGAAATCAGATCAGTTCATATTTTCTTGGAGCGTCCGCAAAAAGATACCGTACGCATCCAATTGAAGCGGATGCCGTCTAATACGGTGCAATATCTTGAACTCAATGAAGGGCTTGAACGCATTATTTTATCCAAAAGTAGTGCAGAAGAAACACAGCTGATCATTGAAACGGCTTGCCAAACGCCACTGCATATTTTGCCAGTACTTGACCGTGCACATTTCCCCGTTATTGATGAAACCAAAGCATCGAGTTATGCATAAACTGACCCAAATCTTAAAACAACGCGTAGATACGACCAACGCAGCGCCTGTTGTCACGCCTATTTATCAGAACAGTGCTTTTGAAGCGCATTCACCTTTCTTCTATACACGCAAGAACAATCCAAATGTCGAAGAGTTGGAACAGGTTTTTTGCGCGTTAGAGGAGTCTGCACATGCGGTTTGTTGCTCGACCGGCATGGCTGCCATTTCCAATACGCTGCTTTTGTTGAAGCCAGGTGATCATTTGGTCATCAATCAGCTCATTTATGGTTGTTCTTATGTCTTGTTTGAACGGTTTTGCGAACAATATCAAATTGCACTGACCGTACTTGATCTAAGTACCCAAGAGGGAATTTTAGCCATCCCTCAGCAGGTTACTATGGTTTTATTTGAGACACCGACCAATCCATTCGTGCGCAGCATTGACATTGCAGTCGTCGCCCAACAGGCTAAAAAGCATAACCCGTCTTGTTTGATTGTTGTAGACAACACGTGGGCAACGCCATTATTCCAACAACCACTTTTGCACGGCGCTGACCTTGCTTTGTATTCAGCAACCAAATACTTTTCTGGTCATAGCGACGTCATGGGCGGCGTACTCACCACCAACGATGCCAATCTTGCCCAAAGATTGCGAGACGCGCGCTTTTATCATGGCGCAGTTATGGATCCGAACAGTGCTTGGTTATTGCGCCGGAGCATGCAGACCTTTACCATCAGGATGCGTGCACACGGCCAAGCAACCACTCAGATTCGGGATTGGTTGGCCTCGCAAAGTGGGGTAGAGGAAGTTTTTTATCCGGATGTCGATGGCCAACAATTAACAGGCTATGCCACTTTGTTGTTTTTTACACTCGATGCCAAGTTGAGTGAACGCTATGATGAATTTGTGGCGGCGCTCCAACTTTTTGACACCGGTACCGGAATGGCCTGCGTTACCTCAATGGTTGCCCGACCTTTTACGGGAAGCCATGCCTCCATGAACGAGCAGCAAAAACAGCAAATGGGCCTCACGCGTCAGTTGGTTCGCTTGAGTATTGGCTTAGAAGAAGTCGAGGACCTGATCGCCGACCTTCAACAAGCATTTGACCATATTGGCGCCCATGATGAATGATACGCTAGATCGGCAAAATTCATTTTTGCGTGCCTGCGCCATGCTCTCGCTTTTGTACTTGCACCTGGCATTGAGTTTTACATGGATACCAAATTTATATGGCATTTGGCCAATTGCGGTAACTGAGCCGAGCATCAGTCTCACGGGCTTCGCTTCGTTTTTAAATTTGTTCGGACTCCTCCTGTTTTTTATTATTTCCGGTTATTCCATAAGAAAAAAAGCGTTGACCCATGAGCGGTATTTGCTGCAAAAAGTACAGCAAAACAGCTCAAGATTTTTAATGTATTACCTTTTGCTATCGCTAGTCTTTTACTTGTTGTTATCTGTTTCTAAGTGGCGCTTTTTGGCCTTCAATGAATGCACATTTTTAGCCTCATTTTATCATTTGTGGTTTTTAGCAGCGCTTGCATTTTTTCAGTTGCTCCTCGCTTTTGCGCGTCAATTTTATAAGTCACGGCTTGAAAACCTGCGCATTCCGCTTGTCATTCCTTTGACCATTCACGCTGTTGGTCTATTTCTACAAGGGGGTGTTTTTTTGAAAACGCCGACACAACTCGATTCGTCAACGCTTTTAAGTATTGGCGTGTACTTCTTTTGGTTCTTATATGGCTTCACCCTGAGCCAAGGTCCTTTTCGTTTGTCCAAACCGTTTTCGCTTGCTAGATTATTTTTAGGTGTAGCATTAGTTG
>JBFYPV010000127.1:0-3903 GCA_041303085.1 Crocinitomicaceae bacterium | reverse complement strand
GCGCTAATTTAAAGAATTATTGCTTCAGATTGTCTAGTGGAGAGCTTTTACTAGTATACAACCCATCCATGATGTCAAACGTTTTGTCTTCTCGCATAGAGTGACCTCTGTTTTTTAGGTCTAAGGTGCTGAGCGGTGGCAGCAGTTCGTTTGACTTGCTCTCTTCTGACAATTCAACGTTCAGGTGCGCTGTTGACTTTTCTTGAATGTATTTGGTTTTGCCTTCACGGTAGGCAATGACGGTGTCAATTTTGTTGTTTTTTAAGAAAACGGTGTCGGCAGTGAGGTAAATGGGTTTTTCGACGGTTCGGACAATAACTGTTTCTTTTAAAAAGAAGAAGTAGGTGAGTGCAGCCGCCGCCGCCGCAGAAGCAAGCGGAGCCAGCATCGAACCAAAACGCTGGGGAGCTGCAGCTGGTAAAACAAGCGGGCGGGCTGCTGGGGCCGTATAAAGGTCTTTACTTTCGCTAATGATGCGGTGCGCTTGATCAAAGGCTGCTTGCGTCATTTGGCTCAGTACAAAAGCTTGTTCTTCTGCTGTCAAATCTGCCAAGAAGCCTTTTTCTTGGAGTGCTAAAAGTTGGTCTTGTACTTGATTTAAATGTGTGGCCATGTTAAGTCAATTTAAAGTGTTGTCCGGGGTGTTCGGGTGTGAATTCACTGAGTGCTTGTATGATTTTCTTTGTTGCATAAAATAAGCGCGACTTCACGGTACCTTCAGGTAGTTCTAAGATTTCTGCAATTTCTTTGACGCTCAATTCTTCCATGTAACGCAATACAAAGGCCAAGCGATGATGCGCTTCTAATTTTTCAATGGCCTCTTTTAACAAACGGTGGAACACCTCGCGGTCTAGACGATTGTCCGAAAAGTCATGATGGAAGTCGAATGCTTTATTTCCTTCTTCGATTCCCTCGTGTATCTTTTGGCGATAAGTGTTTTTGACCATATTGGTTGCAATCGCAAACATCCAGGTATAAAAGCGCTTGGCAGGGTCAAACAAGTGCTGTTTTTCAAGAATTCTTAGAAATAAATCTTGAACTAAATCCTGCGCTTTTTCTTCGTTCCCTTTGGTCATGCGTAGGAAAAAGCCAAGTACTTTTTTACTGTACCTGGCATGAATTTCGGTTAATGCTTCATTGCAGCGTCGGGTAGAAAGCAGTTGCATTAAAGCTTCATCTGAAAAAGAGTGTATGTCTTTTTGAAGACCAAACATTTTATTCTTCTAAGGCTTTTTTGATTTCTTCTTCTATGTCTAGTTCTTTGGCAATGGCATCAATTAATCCTTTATAAAAGGCAATTCCTTCTAAATCGTCTGCTGTTTTCGAATGAAAATAAAGTTTCATTAAACCTGGGAGATACATGTGCTTGATCCGTGCGTCTAAATCGCCATAACTATAAGAAAAGGTCTTTGTCAGGTGATCCAAGAGAAAGCGTTTTTCAAAATTGCGCTTAATGACGGCAATGTTCTCCACATCTTCTAAACTGTAGAGGTAGGTCAAACCTGTCAAATATAAATTTTCTGTGATGCTAGAATCTTTAAATTCGCTAGAGGCAGAGGCAGAGGTCGAGACATGCACGGGAATCTTAGCTTTATTCTCAAAAATTTGCTTGTAAAAGAGGGTAGGGTAATTCAATTCTATCGGGCCAATTCCCAATGCTTTGAATAATTTGGAACGGTAGTCATCGAGCAGAATCAATGAAGTATTGATCACTTTTACATCCTTACGGTAATTGAGGCCCTCTTGTGCAATCCAAAGTGCATAGGTGTCGTTGTCTCCGGCGGTCAGGACAATTCCATTTTCAGAAACTTCGGTGAGCACATTATAGGCCCAATTCAAAGCCCCCGCTGGCATGCGATTGATTTCATATAATTTCTTGGCCACCTTTGAAAAAGTTGCTTTGTCTTGCTCGAGTTCAGCTTTGATCAAGTAATCTAAGAGCACACGTGGGTCTTCTGGCCGCAACTCGTAGGCTTTGATGAGGTACTGATCGTTCTTTTCTAATAAGTTACTATTCCAATACATAATGTAATTCCCTTCAAAAGTGTTTGGCATATTTGCATATGCATCTTTGGCAATTGTATTGCATTGCTCGAGGTACTTTTTTTCTTCTGCTGAATTGGCCTCACTTAAGATGCGCAAAGCGCGAGAAGCTGCATAATAGTTCAGCCAGGCATCCCCATTTTGCTTGTTTTGATCAAGATCCGCCTTCCAAAGTTTTTCTTGTTTTTTGTACCAATCTGCATCGCGCCATTCGACAATAACACTGTGTACCATTTGTTTCTCTTGGGCCATTGCGCCAAATGTCAGCAACACGAAACCCAAACATCCAATCCATTTTTTCATCACATCATTTTTTAAAAACCAGTGGCTACTCCAGCCGGTTTTGGTTAAACGTCAATAGGATTACTCGATAGCCGCACAAACGTTCACGAATATGTTCTTTTTTTTTCAGAGTTGTCACCAATTGACGTAGTTTAACACTTACTCTTTTAAGAAGCAAATAGGACGCAAAGCGCATGACAAAGAAGCAGCAATTTATGGAACGATACGAACCTGTGCACGGGAGTTTCGAGCGGTTCTGCAAGGCGCGCGCTTATGGCGTTTGCGATTTCAATGACCTGATGCATGATACCTTAGTGATTGCCTTTGAGCAATTTGGCGCCTTAAAAAACAAAGAAGCGTTTTTGTCTTTTTTGTTCGGCATTGCCAACAAGGTGCACGCAAATTTTCGTCGAAAGCGCAAAACACTGTCATTTTCAGATGTCAAAGGAGTAGAGAACGCGCAAGACACTACTTTTTCAATTGAAAAAAACTTTCGCCACGACGAACTCTACGAGGCCCTGCATCAATTGCCAGAGGCTTACCGCAATTGTGTCATTCTGTATGAAATCGCTGGTTTTTCGATCAAAGAAACTGCCGCAATTCAAGAATGTACCATTGATGCCGTCAAACAACGTTTGTCGAGAGGAAGAAAAATGCTTGCCGAGGCCTTGTCAGAAAAACCAACTAAAACCATCATTTCATGAAAGATTTAGATCTCTTACTGAAAGCAAAGCGAGAAGAACCCACCACGGTTTCTATCGAAGTAATCGATTCATGGTTGAAAAGCGGCATTCTGCTCGTCGGCTTATTTGCGACTTTAAAAAGATTATTCACCAAAAAAATGTGGCTTATGTTTACCAGTATTTCCTCGATTTCAGTTGTCATTATGATGGCAATTGCACAATTCTCTTCGGCTCCAAGTGTTGCGCCGACCAAAAGCAAACCGCTTCAAAATAAAGTTTCAAATAACCATTTGCTACCCGAAGCACCAGTTCAAACACCAATCATGTCAAGTCCGCTAATCCAGCAGGTTAGGGAACTACCCATGACGCCAATTAGGCCTTTAGCTACAAATGCCTTGCCTTCAACTACGGCATTCAAGCTCATCGAACCAACACCAAACGCAGCGCCTCAAACGATGGCTAATAAGGATACAACTCAATTTTTCGACCGCATTGATGTGAATGGCAGCATTAGTTTTACGCTCGTCAATGGCCAAACTTGTTCGGTGAGCAACTTATTGAAAGATGGCATGGAAGTAGAGTCCTTCAATTACACGATTAAGAACGGAATTTTGTTCTTAGATGGCGTTCCAGAAAATGATGCAACCGTGTTGGTCATCACCGTTCCGGACTTACGAAAAATCAAAATCAATGGTTTTTGCAACATCGTCACCCCTCAACCATTTAACTCAACAGCACTCGAATTAGAGGTGAATGGTTTAGTAAAGCTAGACCTAGATTTAAATGTCAAAGACCTCGAACTCGATCTCAATGGCGAGAATTCAGGAAAAATCCGCATCAATAGCGATAATCTTGAACTGGAAATCAATGGCGTCAATGACCTAGAGATCTTGTT
>JBFYPV010000126.1:0-5474 GCA_041303085.1 Crocinitomicaceae bacterium | reverse complement strand
GCGACGAAGACCTCCTCGTTTTTGACCGCAGTGCTGACCAAATTCGCGTTTTCAAGCAGGTGAGCTCAGCCGCTGGTCCAACGTATGAAATCGATTTGCGTGCACACTTGTTTTTTCCGTCGAACTTACATTACCGCGTCACCACCTTCGACTACGATAACGACGGCAGAAAAGACCTTTTTTGTTATGCAGTGGGCGGCATTCAGGCTTATCGCAATACGGGCAGTGCGGCAAACGGCTTACAATGGGAAGCTTACAATCCTTATTTATTATCCAATTACGCGGGCCCGACCCTCAATTTGTACATCAGTGGCGCAGACATTCCCGCACTGGTAGATGTCGAGGGCGATGGCGATATGGATATCCTCACGTATCACATCAGTGGGGAATACCTCCAATACCACCAAAACCAAAGCCAAGAACTTTACGGGCATTCCGATTCACTTGTTTTCATCCTCAAAAACAGGTGTTGGGGAAAATACCGCGAAGATGTCACGAGCAATGCACTATTTTTAAACGACACCAGCTCTTACTGTACCGATGGCAATGTCACCAATCCTGAATTGAAACCAAACGAACAAACCAAGGCGCATGCAGGTTCTACGGTTTTGGCCCTAGACCTCGATCAGTCTGGCGTTTTAGATTTGGTGCTTGGCGATGTCGCTTACGGCAATCTGGTGCGCCTCATGAATGGCGGCACAACTCCCAATACGAATTCGCCAATGGTGAGCGCCGATTATAATTTCCCGAGCAATACCACGCCGGCCGATGTGCAGCTATTTCCCGCGGCATTTAGTGTAGATATCGACTTCGATCAAAAGAAAGATTTATTGGTTGCGCCCAATGCCAACAATGTATCCGAGAATGAGAATAGCGTTTGGTTTTACAAAAATCTAGGCAGCAATCAAGCGCCTGTGTTTGTCTACCAAGACAACGATTGGCTCCAAGGCGACATGATCGACCACGGTTTGGGTTCGGCTCCACTTTTATTTGATGTCAATCAGGATGGTCTCACCGATATGTTGGTGGCTAATTTCTTTGCCTACAAGCCGGTGCTCAACAAAGAGTCCAGAATTGCTTATTATCAGAATATCGGCTCGGCTACTGCGCCCTCTTTTGTATTGGTCGATCAAGACTTTTTAAACCTATCTGCCGCTAACTTAGGCCAGCGCTTCATTCCTACAATGGGTGACCTCAATGCCGACGGCAAGCCCGATTTGATAGTAGGTCGAGACAACGGGCAGTTGGCTTATTTTCTCAATACCAGTGCGGGCACGAGTCCGAACTTTCAGTTGCAAACAAATGCACTTCCCGATGCCAGCAATACAGCGATTCAAGTGTCACTTTTTTCAGCACCGCAACTATTTGATTACAACCAAGATGGCTTACTTGATTTAATGATTGGTCATAAAGGAGGCACGATACATTATTACCTGAATACGGGTTCAGCAGCGTCGCCTAGCTTTGCGCTGGAAACGACTCAATTAGGCGGTGTAAACGTGCAAAGTAACGGCCCCGATGGTTATGCGGTGCCGCACTTCTTTCGTTTTCAAGACACAACCTATCTGATGGTGGGGGCGCTCGATGGCCGCATCCATTTTTACGACAGCATTTCCACAGATCCGAATGTTGTATTTCACGAGCGCAGCCCTGATTTCTTGGGTTTAAGTGCGCAAATTGGCGCTTACGCAGCCCCTGCTATCGGAAACCTAGACAACGATGCGCACCTAGAGCTTATCGTGGGGCAAGATGCAGGTGGTTTATTTTTACTTGAGAACGAACCTGGTTCGGACCTCAGTATAGAAACTTTGGAGTTGCAGCCACTGCATGTTTATCCGAACCCTACCGCGGCTCAGCTGACAATTTCAGGAGTGCAAGGGGTTTGTAGTGGTGCTTTGTTAACGCTGACGGGTCAGGTTATCTATTCGCTCAAAGAAGTCAGCGAAGGTCACACGCTTGATCTTTCGACTTTGGCAGTGGGCTCGTATTTTTTGCGTTTGGCAAATGGGCAAAACGCGCTGGTCATCAAAAAATAATCAACTGATTTTTAACTCGAGTAGCTGCTGGCCATTGAGCTCGGCTTGTAGTACATCGCCAATCTGTACGGGTCCGACGCCTGCTGGTGTGCCGGTAAAAATGAGGTCGCCGGTTTTGAGCGTCACAAACTGCGATACATACGCAATAATGGTGTCTATGCTGAAAATGAAATCTTTGGGGCGCCCAATTTGTCTGAGTTCACCGTTCTGAAACAACTTGAATTCGGCGTCTTCTAGATTGACCTCACTTTTCTCAATCCAGGTATTGGATAGCGGTGCGCTGTGGTCAAAACCTTTGGCTTTTTCCCAGGGTAAGCCATTTTCTTTGCAGTGTTGTTGGATGTCTCTTGCGGTAAAGTCGATGCCGAGCGTAAAGTGCGTGTAGTACTTGTGGGCAAAATCAGGTGAGATGTGCTTGCCGACTTTTTCGATGCGCACCACCAGCTCGCATTCAAAATGCAGGTCTTTGGTGAAGGTCGGGTAATAAAAATCTCCTTCTCTGAGTAAGGCGGTATCTGGTTTGAGAAAATAGAGGGGCTCGGTGGGGAGCGCGGCTTTCATTTCCTTGGCATGGTCGGCATAGTTGCGACCAATACAGATGATTTTCATGGCTTTTTGAATTTATTTTTCAATAATTCGAGCTTGTCTTCGATTTGTTGGGAGCTATTGCCAGCTTTGATGCGCTCCATTTCTTTGCGCAATACTTGTTTGGTGTAGAGCGGAAAATCGGCCTCGAGCATCCAGCCGTAATAGCCTGGTTCGAGTTTGAGCACTTGCGCAACGGTTTTGCCCTTGTGCTTGCCAAAATTGTAGCAGACCTCTTGGTTTTCGTCGAAGGCCAAGCGCCCTGCGAAGTCGGCTTGCTTATTGCCCACGGTAGAAAACTTAGCCAGCCCAGCAATATCGCTGTCTAGATCTGGGTATTTTTCGGTTTGCGCTTGCAAAACTTCTAAAGTGGCTAGGGTGTCGTAAAGTGCGTTGTGCGCGTTTTCGATTTGTTTGCCACAATAGAACTGATAAGCTGCTGCTAGCGTGCGTTGTTCCATTTTGTGGAAGATGTTTTGCACATCTACAAAATGACGCGCCCCTAAATCAAAATCGATCCCGCAGCGCAAGAGTTCTTCTGAGAGCACAGGGATGTCGAATTTGTTGGAGTTGTAGCCAGCAAGGTCGGCATCGCCGATGAAGTCGAGTAGGCGTGGGGCCAAATCAGAAAAGGTAGGAGCTTCTGCAACCATTTCGTCGCTGATGCCGTGAATGGTAGTGATTTCTACAGGAATGGCCTGGCCAGGGTTGACCAATTCATTGAAGGTTTCGCTGCGCCCGTCTGGGAAAAGTTTGATGACTGCAACTTGAACAATGCGGTCTTTGGTGATTTGTAGGCCGGTTGTTTCGAGGTCAAAAACACAAAGCGGGCGGACGAGTTGTAGCGCCATGCTTAAATGGTGGTTTCGGGATCAAAACCTTCGAGGTAATCGGCAACGCGGCGTACAAACTGACCTCCGAGCGCTCCGTCAACCACGCGGTGGTCATAGGAGTGCGACAAGAACATTTTGTGACGGATGCCAATGAAGTCTCCTTCTGGGGTTTCGATCACGGCTGGCACCTTTCTGATGGCGCCAAGTGCGAGAATAGCAACTTGTGGCTGATTGATGATCGGGGTGCCCATGACGTTGCCGAAGGTTCCGACGTTGGTAACGGTGTAGGTGCCTCCTTGGATATCTTCAGGCTTGAGTTTGTTGTTGCGTGCGTTGTTGGCCAATTCATTGACGGCTTTTGCCAAGCCAACGAGGTTCATGCGGTCAGCGTTTTTGATGACAGGAACGATGAGGTTGCCACTCGGTAAGGCCGCAGCCATGCCGATGTTGATGTCTTTGCGCTTGATGATGTTCGTGCCAGAAACTGAGACGTTGATCATCGGGAAGTCTTTGATGGCTTTGGCCACGGCTTCCATGAAAATTGGCGTAAAGGTGAGGTTTTCACCTTCGCGTTTTTTGAATTCGTTTTTCATGCGCTCGCGCCATTTGACAATGGTAGTGACGTCGGCCTCTACATAAGAGGTGACGTGCGGAGAAACATGAACAGACATGATCATGTGCTCTGCAATGAGCTTGCGCATGCGGTCCATCTCGATGATTTCGTCACCGCTATTTGGCACAACCACTGGTGCTTTGATGGCAGGCATGTTGTTGCTGCTTGCTGCTGCTTGCGCTGCAGGTGCAGGTGCAGCTGGTGTGCTTGGTGCCGCAGCAGGAGCTGCTGTTGGCGCTGGCGCACTGCCTCTTGTTTCCAAGAAGTTGAGCATGTCTTTTTTGGTGACGCGGCCTTCTTGACCGGTCCCTTGGATTGCGGCTAATTCTTGCGCGCTGATGTTTTCTTTTTGTGCAATGGTGCGTACGAGCGGCGAATAGAAACGGTCTGAACTACCTTTTGCAATTGGTGCGTTTGTATTTGCTGGCGCGCTGTTGGTCGTTTCGACAACTGGTGCGGCAGCTGGTGCTGGTGTACTTGGTGCTGGTGCAGCATCCGCAACGGCGCCACCATCTGTTGATAAAATGGCAATGACGTCGCCAACTTGTGCAACTTGGTCTTTTTCGAATAGGATTTGCACCAAGGTTCCGGCTGCTTCTGAAGGCAGTTCGTTGTCTACTTTGTCGGTGGCAACTTCAACGAGTGGTTCGTCCATGGCAACTGAATCGCCAATGTTTTTAAGCCAATTGGTAATGGTTGCTTCTGTAACGCTTTCTCCCATTTTGGGAAGACGAATTTCTATTTGTGCCATGTGTTGAAAATTGATGTCGTTGATTTGCCTGCAAAATTAAGCAAATTCAGACAATTATTAGTGCGGTTCGTTGTCTAGCTGCCCGAGTTGCTTCCAGACCGATGTGAGGTCGTGCCACGGGGTGTAGGATTTGGTATATATAAATGCTTGTAATTCAGTTGGTTGCTCCTTGTTTAATTTCGGTTGCAGGATGCAAAGTTTGCCTTTTCTGCTGGCGTCAGATTGAGGTTGAACGCCTACAAAGGAATAGCGGCCAGCGAGGACCTGAAAAATATTAGTAAACAACTGTTTGGGTTTTCGATAATTCCAAAATATAAGTGGCGCTAAAAGCAAGAAAATACTGGCTAAAATGAGGTCGAGTAAGCGCTTGATGCGTTTGTTTGCCGGCAACTGAAGGGCGTCAAAATGAATGTTGTAGTAGGCACCAGCCTGATCGATAGAAGAGCTGCCAATCAGGTAACTTGCGTTGGGCTGTGCAATTTTGTATTCGAGGTCGAGGGTGGCGGTATCGGCCATGTACTGAATGATCTTGGATGCGCCGACATCTTGGGCCGAGAAAATCATTTCATTGAGTTGGTGTACCCGAATGATGTCTTCGAGCTGCTCGCTTGAATTTGTTGGGAGCGTGCTCACTGAAATTTGTTCAATTTGTTCTA
>JBFYPV010000125.1:0-5300 GCA_041303085.1 Crocinitomicaceae bacterium | reverse complement strand
ATTCAACCAGATTTTGCAAGTGCCCCGTCTTCTAGTGCCATGCACTTTGGTCAATTGCGCGACGCTTACTTTGATGTTGGTCTAGACGAGAAAAATGAATTTCGTTTCAGAATTGGTCAATCAAAAGTTCCTTATGGTTTTGAAAATATGCAATCTTCACAAAATCGTTTACCCCTAGATCGCGCCGACGCAATGAACAGTGCGGTTACCAATGAGCGCGACCTCGGTGTTTTCTTCTATTGGGCCCCAGCAAAAACGAGAAAATTATTCTCTTCATTAATAAGCGAAGGTTTAAAGGGGTCTGGAGACTACGGTGTTTTGGGTATTGGTGTTTATAACGGACAAACAGCGAATCGTCCTGAACTCAATGCCAATAAGCATATTGTAGCGAGGGCTTCATACCCAATGCAGATCAAGAATCAAGTCATTGAGGCAGGAGTTCAGGCATATAAAGGTCAGTTTACTTTATTATCGACAACATCGGGTGTAGGAACTGCTACAGATAAATTATACAATGATGAGCGCGTAGGAGCTACTTTTGTTTTGTATCCAAAACCGTTTGGAATTCTTGCCGAGTACAATATTGGCCGCGGACCGGAATATGACAAGTTGACCAATTCAATTATTGAAAGCCCGTTAAAAGGCGGTTTTATTATGGCAAGCTATAAATTGGATTTCAATGGCCAAACACTTATTCCATTTAGCCGTTTTCAATATTATGATGGCGGTAAAAAACACGAACTTGACGCCAGAAGCTATGAAGTAAAGGAGCTTGAAATTGGTGCTGAATGGCAACCTAACAAGAACCTTGAATTGGTCGTGATGTATACGATGTCTGCAAGACGCTTTGAAGATGCTGCGAACCCTACAAATTTCCAACGAGGTAATTTATTGCGTATTCAAGCGCAAGTCAATTTCTAGTTGTCTTTTGTAAACTTAGATGTAAATAAAAGGGCGGCCCGCAGGGCCGCCCTTTTTTGATAAAGCGATTTTTAAATTACTTCGCTGCAGCAAATTTAGCGGCAACAACGTCCCAGTTGATCACGTTGAAAAACGCATTGATGTAGTCTGGACGACGGTTTTGGTAGTGGAGGTAGTAGGCGTGTTCCCAAACGTCAAGGCCAAGAAGTGGCGTGCCGTTGCAACCTTCGCCCATGAGTGGGTTGTCTTGGTTGGGTGTAGAGCACACTTCGAGTGCGCCATTGGTAACGCACAACCAAGCCCAGCCTGAACCAAAGCGTGTGGTGGCTGCTTTAGCGAATTCGTCTTTGAATGCTTCAAAAGAACCAAAAGCGGCATCGATAGCTGCTGCGAGCTCACCAGTTGGGTTGCCACCGGCGTTAGGCGCCATGGTTTCCCAGAAAAGGTTGTGGTTCCAGAAACCACCGCCATTGTTGCGCACTGCTGGTTTGTCTTTGCAGTTCATTAAAATTTCTTCGATAGACATGTGCTCCATGTCGGTACCTGCAATTGCGTTATTGAGGTTGGTTGTATATGCTTGGTGGTGCTTCGAATGGTGGATTTCCATTGTGCGCGCATCGATGTGCGGTTCTAATGCATCATAAGCATAAGGTAAAGCGGGAAGTTCAAAAGCCATTTTGATCTTAATTTAGAGTAAATAATGAGTGAATTGAGCTACAAAATTACAACAAAATTCACGATGCATTGTTCTTGGTGTATCTTTGTAACATGAACCTTGAGCGCCCGATTTCCGATTGGCTACCTTTATCTTTAAAGGAAGCAGAAAAAAGAGGCTGGGATGCCTTTGATGTCATCCTCATCTCCGGAGATGCCTATGTAGACCACCCAAGTTTTGGTACAGCCGTCATTGGCCGCATCATTGAAAGCGAAGGATTCCGCATTGGTATTGTTGCTCAGCCCAACTGGAAAGACGACCTCCGCGACTTCAAAAAGCTCGGTAAACCCAAGTATTTCTTTGGCGTTACCGCCGGCTGCATGGACTCCATGGTCAATCACTACACCGCCAACAAGCGTTTGCGTTCAACAGACGCCTACACGCCAGGCGGCCAAGCTGGTTTTCGCCCAGACTACGCCAGTATCGTTTACAGCAATATCCTCAAAGACCTCTTTCCAGATGTGCCCGTTTTGTTGGGTGGCATCGAAGCTTCTTTGCGCCGCGTGAGTCATTACGACTACTGGAAAGACCAACTCATGCCTTCTATCCTCGTCGATGCCAAAGCCGATTTACTTGTTTACGGCATGGGCGAACAACCATTGCGCACCCTTTTGCGCTTACTCAAAAGAGGGGTTCCATTTGAGCAAGCCAAAACCATTAACCAGGTGGCCTTCTTGCAAGACGCAACAGCTGACTTACCCAAAAATAAAAACTGGGAAACCGTTGAGCTTGCCAGTCATGAGGTTTGCTTGCAAGACAAACTCAAGTATGCCGCCAATTTCAAAATTGTCGAGGTGGAGTCCAACAAATGGGCGGCCAATCGCATTACACAGCAAGTTGGGGCACAAACATTAGTCATCAATCCGCCGTTCAAAACCATGACCGAAAAGGAAATGGACGGCTCTTACGACATGCCTTACACGAGGTTGCCGCACCCCAAATACAAAAAACGCGGTGCGATTCCAGCCTACGACATGATCAAATTCTCGGTCAATACCCACCGCGGTTGTTTTGGTGGCTGTAGTTTCTGTACTATTTCTGCGCACCAAGGCAAGTTCATTGCTTCGCGCAGTGAAAAGTCCATCCTCAAAGAAGTCGAAGAACTCACCAAACACCCCGAATTCAAAGGCTATCTTTCCGATATCGGCGGCCCATCTGCCAACATGTATCGCATGAAAGGCAAAGACGAAGCCATATGCGCCAAGTGTGTTTCGCCGAGTTGTATCCATCCTGTTATCTGTCATAACCTGGATACCTCCCACAAACAAATGACCGATCTCTACCGCAAAATCGATCAATTCCCTGGCGTCAAAAAAGCTTTTGTAGGTTCCGGCATCCGCTACGACCTATTAGTAGACGACTTCAACAAAAACAACGAAGACGGCAACCACGACGAATACATCGAGCAAGTCATCACGCGCCACGTATCAGGCCGCCTCAAAGTTGCGCCCGAACATACCTCAGACGCCACGCTCAAAGTCATGCGCAAGCCCTCGTTTCAGTATTTCCACAAATTCAAAGAAAAATACGACCGCTTGTCTGCCAAACACGGCCTCAAGCAACAACTCATTCCTTATTTCATTTCTTCTCATCCGGGTTGCGAAGAAATCGACATGGCCAACCTCGCTGCAGAAACCAAAGACATGGGTTTTCAGCTAGAGCAAGTACAAGATTTTACGCCAACCCCCATGACAGTCGCCGAAGTCATTTACTACACAGGCGTCCATCCATATACGCTCAAACCAGTCAATACCGTCAAAACCAAAGAGGAGAAGCTCAATCAAAACCGCTATTTCTTTTGGTATAAAAAGGAGAACAAAGACTGGATCCGCCAGCGCCTTCAAAAAGCCAAGCGCCCAGACCTCCTCGAAAAACTGCTCGACACACCACAAAGCCAAGAGGCGGCGGTTCCAAAATGGCTTGCCGACAAAAGAAAAAAACGATAGTCATGAAAATTTCCAATATTCTTCCATTCGCGTTTATCTTTCCACTAGCGCTATTTGCACAAGAACCTACTGAAGCAACAAGCGAAGAAGAATACATAGAGCCGATCAGCACTTTTTCTTCCACCCGCGTCGTGAATGGACACTCCGTAGAAACCCTGAGCAAAGGCACCTATGAATTTCGCATAGAGCACCGCTTTGGAGACATGGCTGGCGTCAACGGAGGTGTGCAGCAAATGTTTGGTTTTGACAACCTTTCCGATATGCGCATTGCTCTTGAATACGGCATCACAGATCAACTCATGGTTGGCTTTGGACGTTCGAAAGGTACCGGCGCGCCTTACCGTTCATTGGTGGATGGTTTTGTTAAATATAAAGTCATTGCTCAGGAACCTAAACAATCACCTATTAGCATTACTGCTGTAGCCGGCTCGAGCTTTACCTACATGACGGCCTCCCAAGACGAGGGCTTGGTCACGCACTTCCCAAAAGCGGTACACCGCCTCAACTACTTTGCGCAGGTCAATTTTGCACATCATTTCGGAGACCGCGGCGCTTTGCAACTTTCCCCAACGCTCGTACACCGCAACTACGTGGCCAACACCGACGCCAACGACCTTTTTGCATTAGGTGTGTCGGGCCGAATTCGCCTCACATCTCGCTTTGCGCTCATCGGTGAATATTACCATTGTTTCAACGGCAGCCAGACGCGCCAAACAGGCTTTACCAACAGTGGTGCCATCGCACTCGAGTGGTTTACCTTTGGTCACAACTTCACGATCAACATCACCAACTCTGGCGGCATCGGCGAAACCCAATTTATCCCCTACACCACAGAAAAGTGGCAAGACGGTCAATTCAGAATGGGCTTTACCGTTGGCAGGAAATTTGTTATCGAATAAAAAAGAAAAAAATGAAAACACTCAAAATCTCCCTTATCTCCTTTAGTGCCATCTTCCTTTTTGGCGCGTTCACATACCTTATTTTAGACCACTATGAAGTCTCCAAAGATTTCTCAATAGAGTTCAAAAGTAAAGACCCATCGGGCTCTTTCAAAACAATGGAAGGTCAAATTGAATTCGACGAGAAGGATCTTGCCAACTCAAGTTTTGATTTCAAAATCGATGTGCGCACCATCTCAACAGGGAATGGCATGATGAATAAAAAAGCGCAAACAGCAGAATGGTTCGATGCTGAAAAGTACCCTTATGCCAAATTCAAGTCAACCAAAGTGGAGAAGAAAGAGGGGAGCGCCTACAACATCATCGGAAATCTGACCATCAAAGGGATTACAAAAACCGTCACTGTTCCGGCTAATTATACCAAGTCAGGTAATAAGATCACCTTTAAAGGAGCTTTTAATGTCAATCGCATTGATTTCAAAGTCGGCAAAAAAAGTACGGCTGTTCCTGACATCATGAAAGTCAATTTTGATATTCCTGCACAAAGCAAATAAGAAAACACATGAAAGCAACAATCCTTTTTATCGCAGGTTTAATCACCTTTTCGTCTTGTTCTATCGCTCTTTTTTCTTGCACTCGTGAGAAAGTCACGCCGATAGACCAACAATGCAATACCACCATTTCTTTTGCCAATGACGTCATGCCAATTTTACAAGCAAATTGCATAGGTTGCCACGACCAAGGAAATGCTTCTGGTGGCTATGACTTTAGTACTTACACTTCTGTTTCGGCCAATTCCAATGCAATTATTGGTTCGGT
>JBFYPV010000124.1:0-11410 GCA_041303085.1 Crocinitomicaceae bacterium | reverse complement strand
GGCTTTTTTTTTGTGCTGGTTTTTCTAAATAAGAATTTACTGGTACGAACCAAGGTAAATCAAATTTCAATCATCGGCTATTACTCAAATCCTAAAAAATTTAAGATCCAATTCCACAGCTTTCAACCACCTTTCAGAATTGTTAAGCACAAAAAAAGAGTAAAACCCTGGGGTTCTACTCTTTTTGCATTTGTATAAGTTGTTGGTCTACCTTAAATATGGACTGTTTTAGATTTATTGACCTTTGCCAATGGCAAATACGGTAGGAATTTTAGCCAAGTCATAAGCTTTTTCACGCCAGTCAAGAACCGTCATGGTTCTGATAGATTGTGTAGGCAAAGTAAGGTTAGAGGCAATGCAAAGTTCGGTTAAATCGCCGACTTCATTGAGTAGATCTTCTAAAACGTTCATGTTTCTGAACGGGGTGTCCATAAAGAGGTGGGTAGTTCCATTTCTTTTGTTGTCCATTTCAAAATCACGGAGTTTTTTGATGCGTTCTTTGCGCTCTTTTGGTAAATAACCGTGGAACGTAAAGTGCTGGCCATTGAATCCACTGCCGATAAGGGCAAGTAGAATAGAGGAGGGCCCCACGAGCGGCTTGACTTGTATGGATTGCGTATGTGCTAAATGTACAAGTGCTGCTCCTGGATCTGCAATCCCTGGGCATCCGGCTTCAGAAATGATACCTACATCTACTCCTTTGATCAGGAACATCAGTAAATCCATGAGTTCAGATTCTTTCGTGTTTTTGTTGAGAATTCTGAAGGTACAGTCGTCGATAGGAAAATTGCGGTCCATTTTGCGCAAAAGGCGGCGTGCGCTTTTGATCTCTTCTACGGCAAATACGCGCAGTTGAGTTGCTTGTTGAATCACTTCTTGCGGAATGATATCTGCTGTACTTTCTCCGCCTAATGTATTAGGAATGAGGAGAATAGATCCTTTTTGCTTAATGCTCATGAAATAGTTTTTGGATGAGGGCGTCGGTAGCTTGATCTACTAATTGATAGACCGCTTCGAAGTCTTCGGATGTGCCGTAATAGGGGTCAGGGACCTCTAGTTGTTGGTTGGGATATAAATAATCAAGAAAAAATTCGACCTTTTTTTCGTCATCTTGTGTTTGCGCAAGCTTGAGTACATTGCGCTGGTTGGAATGATCCATGACCAAGATGTGGTCGAAATTTTGAAAGTCTTTGGATGTAAATTGTCTGGCCCGAAGAAAGTCAAGGGCGGTGCCATGCTTAGCTGCGGTTTGGATCATGCGCGCGTCTGGTGCTTTACCAATATGGTAATTGGCAGTGCCTGCAGAATCTACAATTGCATCTAGATTTTGCGCTTTGATTTTGCGCAAAAGTAAACCGTCTGCAAGTGGTGAGCGGCAGATGTTGCCGAGGCAAACCATGAGTATGCGCTTGGCCAATAGCTACTTATTGAATGGTCAGTTTCTTTTCGAGTTCTTCGAGGTAGTGTCGGAATTGTTTGTCAGTTTCTGAAAGATTGACAACCGTACGACACGCGTGAAGAACTGTTGCGTGGTCTTTGCCACCGCAGTGAGCTCCAATGCTGGCCAAAGAAGATTTGGTCATTTTTTTGGAGAAATACATCGAAATTTGACGTGCTTGAACCACTTCGCGTTTGCGCGTTTTGGATTTGAGCATTTCGATTGGCAGATCAAAGTAATCGCAGACCACTTTTTGAATGTATTCGATAGAGACTTCACGGGCAGTGCTGCGGACAAATTTGTCTACCATTTGTTTGGCAAGCTCTAGTGTGATGGCTTTTTTGTTCAGGGACGCTTGTGCAAGAAGGGTGTTGAGTGCGCCTTCAATTTCACGAACGTTGGTGTTGATAGAATAGGCCAAGTACTCCACGACTTCACGTGGGAGTTCGATGCCGCTACCGTACATTTTCTTTTCGAGAATTGCGATGCGTGTTTCGAGGTCTGGTGTGCCGAGGTCGGCAGAAAGGCCCCATTTGAAACGGGAAAGTAAACGTTGCTCCATTCCTTGCATCTCGACAGGTGCTTTGTCTGAGGTGAGGACGATTTGCTTACCATTTTGGTGCAGGTGATTGAAAATACTGAAGAATACATCTTGGGTACGTTCTTTTCCTGCGAAAAATTGGACGTCGTCAATGATCAAGACGTCGATCATTTGATAGAAGTGAACGAAGTCGTTGGTGGTTTGATTTTTAATGGCGTCTATGAACTGATGTGCAAATTTTTCTGATTGCACATACAATACTGTTTTGTTTGGAAAGCGCTCTTTGATGGAAATTCCAATGGCGTGCGCTAGGTGTGTTTTGCCCAAACCAACACCTCCGTAAAGAAGCAAAGGGTTGAAAGCGGTACCACCTGGTTTGTTGGAAACTGCAAAACCGGAAGCTCTTGCCAAGCGGTTGCATTCTCCTTCAATGAAGTTTTCAAAAGTAAAGTTTGGAATCAGGTTAGATTCGATGTTAACTTTCTTTAGACCCGGTATGACAAACGGATTGCGAATTTGCTTTTCGTCGACATTGATAGGCATGTTGACGGGTGCATTTTTTAAATTGCTTGAATTGTTGGTCGGGAGTTTGACGGTGTAAGGGCTGCGTGATTGGGTGTTGTTTTCCATCACGATGCTGTATTCTAGTGTGCCTTCTTGCCCAAGTTCTTTTTTGATGACCTTGCGCAAAAGCGTAATGTAGTGCTGCTCGAGCCACTCATAGAAAAAATGCGAAGGCACTTGGATCGTAAGCACCGGACCCTCCAATTTGACGGGTACGATTGGCTCAAACCAAGTTTTAAAAGCCTGCAATGATATGTTATCTTTGATAACTTTTAGGCAGGACTCCCATGCACTTTCGTGGCTAGTATTCATAGTTTTGTAGGTTGTTCTCGTTGTTTGTAAATAATCGTGAGGCCACGAAATTTGGTTGAAATAATGAGAGAACAAATATTCTCATAAAAAAGTTAAAAAAAAAGCGCCGGGGGTATTGCTTATTAAAAAAAAAAGACTTGTCAGTAATATTTATTTAATACATGCTTAAATCTCCGAGAGCTTGGTAAATTTACGATAGGTCGATAGAACTCACAAGGATTTAAGCACAAAAAACCATAAGTATGCAAGATAACTTACACTTGACTCATTTGGAGTTTTCAACAAATATCAGGGTGCGTTATGCAGAAACAGACCAGATGGGTTATTGTTATTATGGCAATTACGCGAGCTATTTTGAGGTAGCTCGGGTAGAGGCACTGAGGCAACGCGGAATTCAATATAAAGAATTGGAGCAAAACGGAATTTTACTTCCTGTCAAAAAACTAGAAATCACCTACCACCAGCCGGCTAAATACGACGATTTATTAGAGATCCGCACTCAAATTGTACAACTAGAAGGTGTGCGGATTGCATTTACATATAAAACTTACAATGAAGCAGGGGTTTTACTCAACGAGGCTTACACTTTATTGGTGTTTGTGAGTGCTGAGACACAAAAACCCATGGCTATTCCTTCCGCAATTTTAGAACAGTTAAGCTAAAAGATATGAGTGCATTTGAATTCCAACTTTTTGACCCCAAACAACACCAGCTTTCTTTTCAGACCAGAAACGGAGAAACACGTGTTGGCGAACATCTGAGTCAACAGCCGCTGGCGAAGGCAAAATATGTCTTGCTTGGCGTGAGTGAAAACGCTGGCCCGCAGGCAAATCTAGGAAGGCAGGGCAGTGAAAACGCCTTCAAAGCTTTTGCCAAGGTCTTTTTCAACTCCCAACATTACGGGGGCTCTTCTACAGATCAATTGGCTTATTTAGGGCTTATTCAGCAAGTAAAGCAAGCTGCAGATCAAACCGAGGCAACAGCTTTTGTAGAGGAACTCGATGCACTATTGTTGGCGACCTTAAACAAATATATTGGTGCAGGTCAGATTCCGATTGTGGTTGGTGGCGGGCATAACAACGCGCTTGCACTCATGCGTTGGGCTGCACAAAGAGGCAAATTGAGTGTGGTCAACATCGATGCACATGCTGACTTACGCCCTACCGATCAGCGCCACAGCGGCAATTCCTTTTCTTTTGCTTTGCAAGAAGAGCTATTGGTTCAATATGGCATCTTTGGCTTGCATGAAGCCTTTAATAATTCATTTATACGTTCTCAATTGGCCTTGCCGCAGGTTACGCATCGATTTTTTGAGGATTACCTGCAAGGGCCGCATCAACTTCAAGACGACGTTTTGGGTTTTGTTCAGCATCAGCATCATGCAGTGGGCTTAGAAATTGATATGGATGCCATTGCTCTGATGCCGAGTTCAGCTTTCAGCCCTTCTGGCTGGCAACTCGATCAGATCCGTACGCTGTTGCTCAAGTTGGGTCATATCCGCCCTCAAATTGCTTATTTAAACCTGACTGAAGCGGCGCCCAACGATGAGAAAGAAGATTTAATAGTGGGCAAGGCCCTTACATATTTGGTGCGCGATTTCTTGCGCTTGCACCAATAGGGCTCAAGTTGAAAAAAGGAGCCAACTGAAGCAAAAAAAAAGAGGCTCCGAAAAGCCTCTTTAAATCAACCTGTAGCAAAGTTAATTTGGATAAGTCAGCATACGCAAGACCTATCGAAAGGTTACACTCAATTAACACTAGAGTCTTGAAAAAGTTATTGGAGCGCTGCGGCCAATGTCTGCTCAGCGTCTATTTTTGTCTGGAATGGATGCACAGACAACTATACAAGCTTTGGTTCGCCTGATAGATGACCCCGATGAAATGGTTTTTCAGCAGGTCCGCGACGAACTCATGAAGTTTGGTTCGCAGGTTTTGCCCGTATTGGAGCAATCTTGGGAGCAAGATTATTATGGTTTGTTGTTTCAGGACCGCGTAGAAAACCTTATTCACGACATCCAATTCGAGAATGTTAAAAGTCAGCTCAGCACTTGGCTGCAGTCACCAGACAAAGACTTGCTCGAAGGGGCAATCATCATTGCCAGGTATCAGTATCCAGGTATGGACGAAGGGCTTTTAAACGAGCGCATTCAAGCCATCCGTCGCGACATCTGGTTAGAGCTCAATGACAATCAGACTGCGTTTGAACAAGTCAAAATCTTCAATCGTATTTTCTTCGGGATGCACCGTTTTAGGGGGGATAGTCAAAATTACCATACGCCGGCGCATTCTTATCTGAATACGGTATTGGAAAGCCGCAAAGGCAATCCCTTGAGTCTCTGTATCATTTATAGTATCATTGCGCAATCGCTTGATTTACCTATTTACGGGGTCAATTTGCCCAATCACTTTGTGCTGGCCTATATGGATAGCAAGCATTCTTCTTTTGGATTACAGCAAGAAGACGACTACGGTGTTTTGTTCTATATCAATGCGTTTGCAAAGGGCAGTATTTTTGATGCCAATGAAATCAAAGAATTCATCAAAGGGATTCATTTGCAGCCAGACCGCAGTCATTTTGAGCCCTGTTCCAATTCTGCCATTCTCAAAAGAATGCTCTCAAATTTGATCTATGCGTTTCAGCAGGTCGGTTCTGCCCAAAAAGTTGCAGAATTACAAGCTTTAAGGAACCTGATCCCTTAAGTCAATTGCGCTTTTCTTCGTATTTTTGACTAAAACAAATTCATGCCAAGCCCTTATCAAGTTGCGGAGCGTTTCATGCGTTACGTCCAAATAGACACCACTTCAGACCCCAATTCAAGTACTTTTCCTTCTACTGCCAAGCAGCGCGACCTCGCTTTGGTATTATTTGAAGAATTGAAAGCGCTGGGCCTTCAAGATGTAGAAATAGACGAATGGTCTTATGTTTTTGCCACCATTCCATCAAATGTTTCACAGCCTTTACCCACCATTTGTTTTTGCTCACACATGGACACCGCCCCAGACTGCAGCGGAACCAACGTGAAGCCTATTTTACATACAAATTATACGGGCGCCCCAATTGTCTTGCCCGACGACGCAAGTCAGGTTTTGCGCACCGAAGACCACCCTTATTTACTCCACAAAATCGGCGATGACCTCATTACAGCCAGCGGACAAACACTGTTGGGCGCCGACGACAAAGCAGGCGTAGCCATCATCATGGAGCTTGCGGCCTACCTCATGGCGCATCCGGAAGTGCCACACGGCCCCATTCGCATCTTATTTACACCAGACGAAGAAGTAGGCAGGGGAGTAGAGCAGCTCGACATGCAAAAGCTCAACGCCCACTTTGGTTATACCCTCGATGGCGGTCCGCTCGGCGACATCGAAGATGAAACCTTTTCTGCAGATGCTGCCACACTTACTTTTCATGGCGTCAGTGCGCATCCGGGCTATGCCAAGGGCAAAATGGTCAACGCCATCAAATTGGCTTCGGCATTTGTAGACGCCCTTCCCAAAACAAATTGGTCTCCCGAGACCACCTCTCACCGCGATGGCTTTGTGCACCCCACAGCCATCGAAGGAGGCTTAGAAAAAGCAAGCGTTCAGCTCATCCTGCGCGACCACGACACCACCCTCATGGAAAGCTATCCACAAAAACTTGAGGAGTTGGCAGCGCAAGTAGTGGCGGCTCATCCGGGTGCGCGTTACCAAATCAAAGTACAGGAACAGTACCGCAATATGAAAGAAATCCTAAAAGACGTTCCGTTTGTTGCCGATTACGCCGAAGAGGCGATGCGCAAGGCCGGCCTACAGCCCAAGCGCGCCATTATCCGCGGCGGTACCGACGGCTCTAGGCTCTCTTTTATGGGCTTGCCTTGTCCGAATATCTTTACCGGCGAAATGGCCATTCATTCCAAGCTCGAATACGTCAGCGTACAAGACATGGAAAAAGCCATCGACACTCTTGTTGAACTCGTTCAAATCTGGAAAAATCATCCATGGACGCAAGCTTAATCATCAAGGATATCGAGGCCAAGAAGTTTGCTCCGCTGTATTTTTTACACGGAGAAGAAACTTATTACATCGACTTGATTTCCGATGCCCTGCAAAAAAATGTCTTAGAAGAACACGAGCGCGATTTCAACCAGACCATACTCTACGGAAAAGATGCCGATTCTTTGGCGTTGCAGAGTGAGCTCAAATCCTATCCCATGATGGCTGAGCGCCGTTTGGTGATCCTCAAAGAAGCCCAAGACTTCAAGCAAATAGATGCCCTCGAAGCTTATGCAGAGGCGCCAAGCCTCACCACAATTTTTGTGGTCTGCTACAAATACAAAACCTTTGATGCCCGCAAAAAGCTCCTCAAGCACTTTGCTAAAAACGGCCTCATTTTCAAGTCGGACAAAATCCGCGACTACCAACTCCCAGACTGGATTGCCAAATACGTCAGGGGTTTAGGGATGCAAATCAACGGCAAAGCCACCATGCTTTTAGCCGAGTTTTTAGGAGCAGACCTCGGCCGGATCGCCAACGAAATTGAAAAATTGCGCATTGTACTCGGTGCCAATACCGCGATCACCGAGCAGCACATCGAGCAGCACATCGGCATTTCCAAAGACTACAATATTTTTGAATTGGTCAATGCCATTGCCCAAAAACAAGCCGACAAAGCCTTTAAAATTGTCCAGTATTTTGAATACAACCCAAAAGCGGGTGAGTTGGTCGTCATTGTACCTGCCCTTTTCAAATTGTTCTCGCAACTCATGCGGGTGCACTTCACCCCCAACAAGAGCAGAGAAGCCATTGCGAGCAGTGTAGGTGTGCATCCGTTTGTAGCAGGTGAGTTACTGGCCAATCGCCAAAACTATGACCCCAAAAAAATTGCAGCCATCATTGCGCTGCTTCACGAATACGACCTCAAAGCCAAGGGCGTTGGAAACAGCCAGATGAATAGCGCCGAATTGCTCAAAGAAATGGTTTTTCAAATCATGTACGCATGAGTGTATTTTATGCGCCAAGTTTGCAAATTGTGCAAGCTCACTACCAACTCAGTGAGGAAGAATCCAAGCACTGCATCCGGGTTTTGCGCATGCAAGAGGGTGCGGCTATCCAATTGGTCAATGGTCGTGGTCTAGAAGCGCATGCGGTGCTTCAAGATGCGCATCCCAAGCGCTGTATGCTGCAAATAACCGCTGTTGTTCAGCACGACCCCACGCCAGTAGTACATATTGCCATGGCGCCCACCAAAAACATGGACCGCATTGAGTGGTTTTTGGAAAAAGCAACCGAGCTTGGCCTCACCAAACTTACTTTATTGAACTGCGAACACAACGAACGCAAGCAAGTCAATACCGAGCGCTTAGAAAAGATTGCTGTCGCAGCCATGAAGCAATCCAAAAGATTTTATTTGCCGGTCATAGAACCCATGCAGCGTTTCTCAGATTACATTGCAGCGCAGCCCACAGGCTATTTTGGCCATTGTGCGGATGGCCCAAAAATTAAAATGAGCAATCTTATTGCCGGGAAGCCATTTTTAATAGGCCCAGAAGGAGATTTTTCGGAACAAGAAATCGCGTTGGCTATCAAATCGGGTTATGAAGCGGTAGAAATGAGTGCATTTAGATTGCGCACCGAAACAGCAGCTTTGTTGGCCACCACCGCACTCCTTCCGTAGCACTACGCTTTTATTTTTTGCTGTAATGGTAGACCTCAAATGCGGCCTCGTGCTTGTCGTCGATGCCTTGTGCAAAGAGCAGCGTTTTTTGGTACAGCTCAGCAGCAAATTCAGGAAAAAAGGTGTCGGCACCGTAGACTTTCTCGATGTGCGTGAGGTAGAGGTCTTGTACCTTACCGCTTTCAAGCGCAAGCGCGTAAATTTGCGCGCCACCAATAATAAAAGCTTTCTGACCTTCTTCCAATTGCAATTGTTCTAGGCATGCTGCTAAAGAGTCAAAAACCAAGCAGCCAGGAGCTTCAAAATCGGGTTGTCTGCTCAAAATGACATTCTTGCGGCCAGGTAGCGGCCTGTATTTTTCGGGGATGGAGTCGTAGTTTTTGCGTCCCATGATCACGACATGGCCTTTGGTGGTGTCTTTGAAGAACTGCATGTCTGCAGGCAGGTTCCACATCAGGTCGTTGTTTTTGCCGATGCCGTTTGCTGCATCGAGCGCTGCAATCATGGATAGGGAGCTAATCATATCGCTACTGCGGCTTTAATGTGTGGGTGCGGATCGTAATTGAGCAACTCAAAATCTTCGTACTTGAAGTCAAAAAGGTTGCTTACCTCAGGATTGATGCGCATAGTGGGCAAAGGCCTGAACTCGCGGCTGAGTTGCAGTTGCGTTTGTTCGATGTGGTTGCTGTATAAATGCGCATCGCCAAGCGTGTGGACGAAATCTCCGGGTTGCAGACCACAAACTTGCGCCATCATCATGGTGAGCAAAGCGTAAGAGGCAATATTGAAAGGCACGCCCAAGAAGGTGTCGGCACTGCGCTGATACAACTGACAGCTCAATTTGCCATCGGCAACATAGAATTGAAAAAAAGCATGACACGGCGGCAATTTCATTTGTGGGATTTCGCCGACATTCCAGGCCGAAACAATGATGCGTCTGGAGTCTGGGTTGTGCTTGATTTGCTCAATGACTTGTTGAATCTGATCGATGTGCTCACCGCTCGCGGTAGGCCAACTGCGCCATTGCGAACCGTAAACCGGACCTAATTCGCCGTTTTCATCGGCCCATTCGTCCCAGATGCTCACGCCGTTTTCTTTGAGGTAGGCAATATTCGTTTCGCCTTTCAAAAACCACAATAATTCGTGGATAATCGAGCGCAAGTGCAATTTTTTGGTCGTGATGCAGGGAAATCCTTCGGAGAGGTCAAAACGCATTTGATAACCAAACACAGAAATGGTGCCCGTTCCGGTGCGGTCTTCTTTTTGAACGCCGTGTTCGAGGATGTGCGAAAGGAGGTCGTGGTATTGTTTCATGGACAAAAACTTGCTTGACTACGAAAATAGTAATTATTTTAGCCCTATGAAGTGTTCTAAAGGCCTCTTGCTACTGCTTTTTTCCATAAGTTTTACACAGCTCAATGCACAAGCCTTGAAGCGCAAATACCGCGGAATTTACACGGGTCAAATTCCTACATACGAAGTGAAAATGGGATCCAACACCTACGTTGTAAACGCCAGTGAAATCAAAGCTTATCTAGACCGAGATAGTATTTTTTTAGAGATTGGAACCTACCGTTATGCTTCAGCTTATTTCATTGAAAAGAAGGAGAATAAATATATCTTTACTTCCCCAAGAGATCATTCGGGCATTCCTGAACAATTTATTTTAGATCCAAAAACAAAAACAATGATTCGTAAAGGGCTCTATCCACAACCCGATGCGAGTTTGACACGTACCGGAAAATTACCGCGCAGGTAGCCACAAACTGAAAGTGGTTCCTTTATCGGCGGTGCTTTTGGCGTCAATTTTGCCGTTGTGCGCATCTACAATCAGCTTGACATAATACAAGCCCAAGCCAAAACCCTTGACGTCGTGGACATTTCCTGTAGGTACCCGATAGAATTTGTCGAAAATCAGGCGTAGGTTTTCCTTTTTGATACCGATGCCGTTGTCTTGGATCTCGATCCTGAATCCTTCCTTTTCTGCCTTCACCATCACTTGAATCTGTGGTGTTACTTTGCAATATTTGACCGCGTTGTCTACGAGATTGAAGAGCACATTGGTGAGGTGAACTGGGTCTGCGATGAGCGTGGCTGTTTCGATTTCTTTGACAATAGTAAATTGCCCGCCGCCGGTGGCCTGATTGAAGTCAAAGTTTTCTTTAACGTCGTCGAGGATGTTGTAAAGGGAGACGGTCTCTTTGTTCAGGCTCACTTTGTCTTTGTCGAGTTTGGCAATATTGAGCACGCGCTCTACTTGCTGCTCGAGTCTTTTGTTTTCTTTGTAAATGATGCTGGCATACTTGCGCATGCGGTCTGCATCTGCGTTGTCTTCGAGGCGCAAGAGCAGTTCGCTGGAGAGGCTGATGGTAGAAATCGGCGTCTTGAGCTCGTGGGTCATGTTGTTGATGAAGTCGTTCTTGACCTCAGACAAGCGTTTTTGACGGATGATGATTCCCATACTAAAGGCAAAAAACACCACTACAAACACCACTACAATGAGCAAATAAACCAAAGGCGAGAAACTAGAAGCCGCTTCAATTTTATCGAGCTTGAGGTTCGGGAAGTACACCGTAAAATAGTGGCCGTCTTTGGTCAGGTTGAGGCTTTCGGGCGTGATGCCGTTGGTTTTTTGCGCTTTTTTGGCGTAAATGGAGTCGCTGTCAAAGGTATACAGGCCTGAGAGCGCAATGGAGTCCGTGAAGCAATCGTAAATACCAAATAAGAAATCTTGCTGGATGTCTTGTAGATAGAACTCTTTTTTGAGTAGGGTCTCTAAGTAAAACGGTTGAATTTCATCGCTGACATCTACGGTGTAGTGCTGGTAACTCACCTGCTTGATGGCACCGTATACCGCGCTCGGGTCTTCATTTTGATTGACAGATGTGAGCACGTTGCGC
>JBFYPV010000123.1:0-10806 GCA_041303085.1 Crocinitomicaceae bacterium | reverse complement strand
GCACTGGGCTGGAAGTCAAATCTGCCGCAACTGTATCAATTTGACGGCATCCCATATACCGTGTTGATCAATCCGGACGGTAAAATAATAGGCACCAACCTCAGAGGGCAAAAACTCCAAGACAAATTAGCTCAAATTTTTAAATAATATGAAACGAGGTCTTACCCTTCTTTTGCTGATTCCTTTTCTTTGTTTTGGACAAGGACAGCCTTTTCAAATCAGTGGGCAGATTTTTTCGAGCGGCGCAGATTCAGTTTATTTATCTCAACAATTCGGCAGTACATTTAAAGATTATTACGCGAGTCCAGTAAGCAACAAAGGTAATTTTGAACTCAAAGGCATCTTACTTGGCCCTGACTACTATATTTTACGCATCGGTCAGAATACCCTGAACATCGTTATCCGTGACACCACGCCTATTCAAATCTTTGGCGACGGCCGCAACCTCCTTCAATTTTGCAATTTTGTCAATTCCGAGGAATCTCGCCAAATGCACGAATATATTGTGCTCAATGCCAATTGGCGAAGCAAAGCAGACTCCGCGCTGTTGGCTATCAAAACGGACCCAAGCAAAGAAGCCGAGATCAATAGCTACATGACCCAAGCCTACAGCCAATTCCAGACAGCGATACAAAGTTACGTCGGGATGTACGCCAACTCAGCGGCCCTCATTTTGCCACTTAGTAGCATGCAAATAGACCAAGACTTTGCCTCTTACGAAAAACTTATACTGCCACTTTATCAAAGTTTTGGACAAAGTGCAATTGTTCAAAACCTTTACAAACAATACTTAGCCAAAAAACAAGAGCGAGAGGCCGCAGACCCGTTTGCACGCGGCAAATCAGTGCCTGATTTTGAAGAACTGCGCACAGATGGCAAAAAGCAAATGAAACTTTCAGACCTGAAAGGACAAGTCGTATTGCTCGACTTCTGGGCATCTTGGTGTGGGCCCTGCCGCGCAGAAAACCCCAACGTGGTCAAGAACTACCAAAAATACAAAGATGCTGGCTTTACCGTCATGAGTGTTTCCCTTGACTCCAACAAAGACAAATGGCTGGCGGCTATTGCAGCCGATCAATTGGTTTGGCCTAATCACGTGAGCGATCTCGGCGGATGGCAAAGTAAAGTGGCCAAGCTCTACGGCGTTCAGTCCATCCCGTTTACTGTATTGCTAGACAAAGAAGGCCGCGTCATTGCCACTAATTTAAGAGGTGCTGCGCTCGAGCAAGCCCTTCAGCAAATCTTTGGTTTCTAATGGCAGACCAGCCTAAATACCTCTATTTTGCCTCTGATCTTCATTTGGGTGCGCCCAATGCACAAAAAAGTGCGGCCCGAGAAAAAGCCTTCATCAATTGGCTAGATCATATCAAACCAAGCGCAAAGGCCATTTATCTGCTAGGCGATGTATTTGATTTCTGGTTTGAATACAAAACGGTTGTACCAAAAGGCTACACCAGGCTTTTTGGCAAAATTGCCGAGCTTTCAGACGCAGGTATTGAAATTCACTTTTTCAAGGGCAACCACGACATGTGGGTATTTGATTATTTTGAAAAGGAACTCGGCCTCACGCTTCATAGCGATTCCTATACCTTCAGCTACGCCGAAAAACAATTTTATTTGCATCACGGCGACGGCTTAGGCCCCGGTGACTACAAATACAAAGTGCTCAAGCGTTTTTTCAGAAGCAGCTTATGTCAATGGCTTTTCGCCCGATTACACCCCAATTTCGGAATCGGGTTGGCCAGTTTTTTATCGCGCCGAAGCCGTGCTAATGGCGGATCGAAAGACGCTAAATACACTGGACCACAAGACGAATGGCTCTTTCAATATGTGCAAGAACTTGCGCAAACACAACACCACGACTTCTATCTTTTTGGACATCGCCACCTCCCTTTATATTTGCAGCACGAAAGCGCGCTTTATCTCAATACCGGAGATTGGTTGCAATACTATACTTTTGCCCGCTTTGACACCGAAAAACTCGAACTCCTGCAATGGACCGACAACCAAGTAAGCTCCTATCATGGCAACTGAAACCATCGGTTTTTGGCCCGGGGTGAGTCTTGAGCAGCTGCCAACAATTGCCAAAGCAATTTGGTCTCTGCTTCCAGCCCCTTGTTTTGTGGCACTAGAAGCTGAAATGGGCTGCGGCAAAACAACACTTGTTCGGTCTTTACTCGAGGAGGCAGCGATAGCCCACTTTGAAGGTTCCCCCACTTTTGCCCTGATTCAACCTTATGACAGCCCACAAAAGGGTGTCATTTATCACCTCGATTGCTATCGCATTGAAAATGAGCAAGAAATTCACAACCTCGGTCTAGAAGAACTCTTCGATGAAAATGCTTATTTTTTAGTTGAATGGCCACAAAAAATCGAGGGCATAATTCCAAATCCGCACTTTAGGCTGTATATTCGTATAGAACACGACCAAAGTCGAGAAATCACGCTGCGCTATGACCACTGATCCACACTTGCTCAAAACCTTAATCCAACAAGGAGCCCTCATGCCCAAAGAGGACCTCCTCGAGGTGCGCAGAAAAAAGGGCGAGCTCCTGATTGGCATTCCGAAAGAAACCTCCTTTCAAGAGAGAAGGGTAGCTTTAGTTCCGGAGGCAGTCAGTTTGCTCGTTGCCAACGGCCACCAAGTGCTTCTTGAAAGCAAGGCTGGCGAAGGCGCACACTTCACAGACAACGAATACAGCGAAGCAGGTGCACAAATTATCTATGACCGCAAGGGCGTGTACCAGTCGGATATCATCCTCAAAGTTGCGCCACCTTCAGAGGAAGAAATCGCACTCATGCCAGGTAATCAAACGTTTATCTCGGCACTACAGCTCGCTACCCAACCCAAAGAAATTTTACAACAACTTAGTGCCAAAAAAATAACAGCCATCGCCTGGGATTACATCCGCGACGAAGAAGGCGTTTTTTCTATTGTGCGCACCATGAGTGAAATTGCTGGCACCACCTCCATAATTGTTGCAGGAGAACTGCTCTCCTCTTTCTCAGAAGGAAAAGGTCTCATGCTCGGCGGCATTGCAGGTGTGCAGCCCACCGAAATTGTTGTGCTCGGCGCAGGCACTGTTGGTGAATTTGCCACCAGAGCAGCATTGGGTTTGGGCGCATCGGTCAAAATATTTGACAACTCCCTCTCTCGACTCCGCCGACTTCAAAACGATTTAGGGCAGCGCGTTTATACGTCAGTTTTACAACCAAAAGTATTAGCGAAGGCAGTCAGGCGCGCAGATGTCGTGATCGGTGCCTTGCGCTCCACGATTGGCCGCACACCATGTGTGGTTACTGAAGACATGATCTCACAAATGAAACCTGGCTCGGTTGTCCTAGATGTCAGTATTGATCAGGGTGGTTGTTTTGAGACCTCCAAAATCACCAACCACAGCGAACCCACATTTGTAAAGCACGACGTCACGCATTATTGCGTACCTAATATTGCATCACGCGTATCTAGAACCGCCTCTTTCGCCCTATCCAATACACTTTCCCCTTTGCTCTTAGAAATGGGAGAGCGCGGCGGCGTTCCCGACCTCATCAGAACACATCCAGGATTCAGAAATGGTGTCTATATGTTCAGGGGCATTCTCACCAATGAAGTCTTAGGTAAGGTTTTTGACCTCCAATACAAAGACATCCACCTCATTCTACCAGGTATCTGATGTCCTTGTTGCAGCCTCTCAATTTGCCGCCTGCCCCTTTAAAACTGAGCAGCAAGGCAGGGCGAGTATTCGTCAATTGTTTGGTGCGCAAAAAGCAAATTGTCCTCACACCTGAAGAATGGGTGCGCCAACACCTCATTTCTTACCTCCATTTACATCAGGGTTATCCAATTGAAAAGTTTGCCGTAGAGAAGCAAATCGAATACGACGGTTTTACGCGCCGTTGGGATGTCGTTGTGTACAACGCACAATTTGAGGCGGCAATTTTAGTGGAATGCAAAGCACCGCAAATCAAGCTCAGTCATGAGGTGTTTATGCAAATTTCTACTTATCAGAAAATGATCGGAGCCGCTTGTCTTATTTTAAGTAACGGACAAGAGCATTTGGTCTATGAAATTGATCTAGAACAAAGAAGTTTAACCCCAATGCAGCACTTTCCTAAAAATCAATTTTGAACGAAATTGAGTTCGCCAGCTTTCATGCGCTGGTAATTTTTAGATAAATAAGCCAACTGAATGCGAAATAAATCAAAGGCCGCTTCTGTTTCGGCGCTGATTTCTTGTTTTTTCATTTTAAGTTGAAGCTTCATGAACATGGCGTGCAACAACACTTCTACATCGTGGCGGTTGGCCATATTAGACTTTACTTTGAACGCCTGCAGTGCATCGTGGGCGTGTTCACACAAGCCTTTGTATTTTTCATCGTTGAGGATGGTGAGCAGTGTATTGTGCAGGTAAATCAATTCCATGAGGATTTCGTCTACTTGATCGAGGTGCCCTTCTTTTTGTAAACCGCGCTGCTGCATTTCGGTAACGATGGTTCGATACCAACCGAGCTGATGCTCCAGCTGAGTTGGATCTGTAAAAGCGGGTGCCAATAGTTCGTTTTCTAGCCGCGCGATGTCGAGGTCTATGGTGCGAACAAGCGCTTCTATCTGAAAAATATAGAGTAAATATTCGGCGACATTTTCGTTTTGGAGGGCTGGATTTGGGCGCATTTAAAGTTCTTTTTCGATGGAGCTTTGGTTCTCGTTGAGGAAATTGATGAATTCCTTCGTGACATCCATCTTTTTGTTGACGTAATTGATTTGCCCACCCTGACCTTGTATCAAGAGTAGGTCGATGTGGTGCTTTTCGCAATATTTTTTACCCCACAGCTCTACTTTTTTGTTGATGGCTTCTAGGGATTTGAACGTTTGCTTTTCGATGCGTGCGCCTTCTGTTTGTTGATATTGCATGAGCTCGCTTTGCATTTGCTGGGCCTTTTGTTGAACCATGGCGATTTCATTATCAGAGAGCAATCCGGCACGTGCTTCTTGGTCTTTTTTGACGATGTAATTTTCGTAGACCTTGTTGCGCTTTTGCAGTTCTTTTTCAAAGCGTTTTTGGTTTTTCTCGGCTACGGCCTCTTCTTTTTTGAAGTAGTCAAAATACTTTTTAATGCTGTCGTTGGCATAGTAGGCTATTTTCAAGCCGTCTAGACGCGTAATAGGCACCTTTGGAGTTTGGTCTTTTTTTGGAGGGGTTGGCGAAGAACACGCGGCGCTTAATGCCAATACGATGGTGAAGTAAAGTAGTTTAGTCATGTTGAAGTGGTTTTAGAAGTTGAAGCCAGCGCTCGCGCATGCGGATGAAATCTTGTAGGCACGCCGAGTAAAATGCAGGGCTGAGTAATTGTTCGAACGCATCGATATTTTGAAGATCGGAGACCGGTACTTTGAATTGTTGTTGGTAGTCGTCGAGGGTAATACTCAACAAGTAATTATCGTTGTAGTGATGCAGCGAGATTAAAAAATGCTCGTGAGGAATTTGACGGACTAAGCGCATTTTGCAAATATAATTCTTTTCAGGCAGGCCCGATGAGGTATAATTACGGACATCTATTGAATATTTTTTTTCAAAAAGTAGGCAGTTTTTCAATTTTATTCTAATTTCGGACCAAGAACGATTAGTATTTACCTAAATCTGTGTTGTTTAAATCACATTATGACAAGTATATTTGTTGCTAAACTTGATTTTGGCGTTAGTAACCAGGAGTTGCGCCAACTTTTTGAAAACTACGGAACAGTTCTCAAAGCTACTGTTGCCACAGACCGCGAGACCGGAAAACCGAGAGGATTCGCATTTGTCGAAATGGCCGATCGCCAAGAGGCTTCAAATGCTATTTCAGCACTAGATGGCCACGTAATCAATGGCCGTGCTTTGGCAGTCAAAGAAGCCGAACAACGCACCGACAACCGTCCAAATCCAAGACCTTTTACGCCGCGAGACAACAACGCGCCCGTAAGATCCAATGATGCACCCGCACACCGATCCGATGCGCGCAGCGACGACGACGCCACTCCAGCGGCAGGCTTCATCTTACCGAAGGTAGAACCCCGCAAGAAAGTAAATGTAAAAGAGCGCAAAATCGAAGACGACAACCGCAACAAAAAGCCCAAAATGGATGCCTACAAAAAGAGTGGCAAAAGTCCAAAGTTTTTTGACGATGACGACGACGACCTCGACGACGAATTGCTCAACTACAAGAAGCCCGACGAAGATTTCTTTGACGAAGACGAAGACGAAGACGATTTCTAAAGACGGAAAGCTTCACATTTCGGCGATTACGCTTAACTTTGCATCCCATGGATGTTTCTTACGCTAGTCACCTCAAACACCCCGTATTTAAAGTATTATCTCAGTATGCAACTGAGCAGCAGCTCGACGTATACGTTATTGGCGGATGGGTCCGTGACCTCCTCATGGATCGCCCTAGCAAAGACATCGACATTTTAGTACTTGGCGATGGCCCAGCACTTGCGCGTGCTACCGCAGACATTTTAAGGGTCAAGAAGGTCAGCATCTTTAAAAACTTTGGCACAGCACATTTTAAGTACAAAGACCTCGACATCGAATTTGTAGGCGCCCGCAAAGAATCTTATAGCCCGGCATCGCGCAAACCAGAAACCGTTGCAGGCAGCCTCCAAGACGACCAAAACCGACGCGACTTCACCATCAATTCTATGGCCATTAGTTTGCGCGCCGAAACCCTTGGTCAGCTCATCGATCCTTTCAATGGGCAAGCCGACCTCGATGCAGGCATCATCCGCACGCCACTAGATCCACATATCACATTCAGCGATGATCCGCTGCGCATGCTTCGCGCCATTCGCTTTGCCACGCGCTTTGAATTTACAATTACCGCTCCATGCCTAGAAGCCATGAAAGCAAATGCCCATAGGCTGCAGATTCTTTCGCAAGAGCGCATTACCGACGAACTCAACAAAATCATCCTGACCAAGCAACCCTCTCGCGGCTTCAAACTCATGCAAGCTACTGGGCTGCTCCATCTTTTCTTTGCCGAACTCATTGCGCTTCAAGGCATCGAAACCCGCGACGGCAAAGCACATAAAGACAATTTTTTGCACACCTTAGAGGTGTTGGACAACCTAAGCTTGCACACCAACAACCTTTGGCTGCGCTGGGCTGCTATTTTGCACGACATCGCCAAAGCCCCAACCAAGCGCTTTGACCCACAAGTGGGCTGGACTTTCCACGGGCACGAAGAATTAGGCTCCAAAATGGTTCCCAGACTTTTTAAACGGCTGCGCTTGCCGCTTGACCACCAAATGAAATATGTCCAAAAATTGGTCCGCTTGCATTTGAGGCCTATTGCTTTGGTCAAGGGTTCTGTTACCGACGCCGCTATCCGCAGATTACTCCACGAAGCGGGCGACGACATCGAAGACCTCATGTTACTGTGCAACGCCGACATCACGAGCAAAAACGAATTCAAGGTCAAGCGCTACAAGCAAAATTTCGAACTCGTCTCCGAAAAGCTCAAGTTGGTAGAAGAAAAAGACCGCGTTCGCAATTTCCAACCGCCCGTTTCAGGTCAGCTCATTATGGATACCTTTCAAATTGGCCCGTGTTCGGCAATTGGCACCATCAAAATGCACATCAAAGATGCCATTCTCGAAGGACACATCGCCAACGAGTACCAAGAGGCCTTTGCCGAAATGCTGCGTTTTGGCGCTGAACTCGGTTTAAAAGCGGTCGTTGTGGCTCCACAGCCTGAATAATCATTACCTTTATCCTAAATCCAACAACATGCCCGGTTTAAAATTTCGCGTATTGCTTGATAGCGACAAAAACGAAGAAGTCTTTAGAGACATCCTCATCGCCAACGATGCTGATTTCGAAACTTTTTACCACGCCATTATGTCTGCATTTGGCTTCAACGGCGATCAAATGGCCAGCTTTTATGTCTCCAACGACAGCTGGGACAAAGGCCATGAGCTCTCTTTATTGGATATGTCCTACGACGACGACGCCATAGACGAGCCCGCTTCGGTCATGAAACAAGCTTGCCTACAAGATTTCCTTACCGAACCCGACCAACGCTTTATTTTGGTCTACGACTTCATGCGCATGTGGATTTTCTTAATAGAACTCATCGCCTACGAAAAAGAAGTGCCAGAAAGCCCCATTATGGCCTTAGCCATTGGCAACGCGCCACAAGAAAGCACCAAATCAATGCTCGACGAAAATCTATTCGGCCCCGAAAATCAAATTGCCGATACCGACGAAGAAGAAGACGAATTTGGTTTCCAAGATTTTGACGACGACTACGCAGACGACGACCTCAACGATTACAGCGAATATGAATACTAAGCCCACCGCACCAACCGGCGACCCTATTGGCCAAGCCATCCAAGACTACGCCAAATTCAGAAAACCCTTTGACATCATTGTCAGCTCAGATCTCTGCGACGACGACATCATCCCCATTGAAGTTTTGTTCCGCAAAGAAGAAGAAATGCCCGAACTCGAACTCAATGCTTTAGACCAATGTAGAGGTGCCGTGCTGGACATCGGTGCTGGCGCAGGCGTGCATGCACTTGCTTTGCAAGACCGCGGACACCAAGTCAGTGCTATTGACCTCTCTGCCGGAGCCGTCGCCTACATGAAAGAAAACGGCCTAGATGCCAAGCAAATTGACTTTTACGCCCTCCAAAATAAAACCCAATACAACACCATTTTATCGCTGATGAACGGGATGGGTTTGGCAAAAAATCTCGAAAACCTTCCTGCATTTCTAAAAAAAGCGCACGAGCTACTCTTGCCAGGTGGCCGCCTGATCGCCGACTCCACAGATGTGAAATATCTCTATGAGGACGAAGACGGAGGTTATTGGCTCGACCTCAATTCAGCTTACTACGGCAACTTCAAGTTCCAGATGCACTACAAAAAAGTGAGTGGCCCCGAATTTGAATGGCTATACGTCGACTACGACACCCTACACCAACACGCCACAGACTGCGGCTTTAAATGTCGCAGGGCCTATTCCGTAGAAGAACATTATTTAGCCGTTTTAGAAAAAATATGAAGCCACTTTTACTCATTTTAAGTTTGTTCGCGCTATTCAGCGCTTGTGGCTATTCAAAAACCGAAGTCAGCAAATTTGAAAAACAGATCCAAGCCTACAACAGAAAATTCAAATTAAATCTCAAACCTACTGGCAGTGGTCTGTACCTCAAAATAGATTCGCTGGGTACAGGAAGAGCCATCCAAATTCAAGACAGCGTTTGGGTAAGTTACACGCTCAAATTGTTATCCGGAAAAATCATTGAAGTTCAGGATCAGGCAGTTGGCCTACCCCTTAACGGACTCATCAAAGGTTGGAGAGAAGCCCTGTACGGTTTGCCGGTCGGGAGTCAATTGCGCTGTATTGCGCCACCTCAACTCGCTTATGGCCAGAGCGGAACCGATCGCATCGGAAAAGATAAAATCCTCTATTTTAAAATGAAGGTAATTGATGCCAAATAAATGTTTAATTTTGACTCGCAAAAAAAAGTGATATTATGAGTGTATTGGTAAATAAAAACTCCAGAGTAATTGTTCAAGGTTTTACAGGTAGCGAAGGCACCTTTCACGCCACCCAAATGATCGAATTTGGTACAAACGTGGTTGGTGGTGTTACCCCAGGAAAAGGCGGATCTAGTCACTTAGATCGTCCAGTTTTCAATACCGTTTCTGACGCTGTCGCTCAAACACAAGCCGATACCTCTATCATTTTTGTACCACCAGCCTTTGCTGCAGACGCCATTATGGAAGCTGCCGAAGCAGGTATCAAAGTTATTGTTTGCATCACTGAAGGCATTCCTGTCAACGACATGGTCAAGGCAAAAGAATACATCAAAGCTTTCGAAACAAGACTCATCGGGCCTAACTGCCCAGGCGTCATTACTGCTGGCGAAGCCAAAGTAGGGATCATGCCAGGTTTTGTCTTCAAAAAAGGTAAAATTGGAATTGTTTCCAAATCTGGTACCCTCACTTACGAAGCAGCAGACCAAGTTGCCAAAGCAGGAATGGGCATCACTACAGCCATCGGTATCGGTGGCGACCCAATTATCGGCACCACTACCCGCGAAGCGGTAGAGCTCCTTATGAACGACCCAGAAACTGAAGGTATTGTCATGATTGGCGAAATCGGCGGTAACTTAGAAGCGATTGCAGCGCGCTGGATCAAAGAAAACGGCACCAAACCAGTAGTTGGTTTCATCGCTGGTGAAACAGCACCAAAAGGACGCACAATGGGTCATGCTGGCGCTATTGTTGGTGGCGCAGACGACACCGCAGAGGCGAAAAAACGCATCATGAGCGAATGTGGTATCCACGTAGTAGATTCTCCTGCTCAGATCGGTGCTAAAATGGCAGAAGTACTCGGCCTCTAAGCTTTCTTCCTCTTTTAATTCCAGAAATCCCAAGTAAGGCCCAACCTGATTTGCATGGTTGGCAACGGATAACCTTGTACTGTAGAAAGCTGTGCAGCGTTCCAATAACTGCCCAGATTAGCGATATTCACAAAAAACCTGAAGGTCTTCACTTCAAGCGCCACATTGAATTGCGCGTTCAAATAAGCTGCGTTCATCGTACCAAGTTGAGACGCTCCCCAATCTATGCTCTCCATAAATGGTAGATACAGCAATGTTTTGCTCACTGATTGGTAAGTCACTTGACCTTCTACGCGCATATTCAAGCGCTTGTCTTTGAAAACACCACCCTGCCATGCCAAAGTGAGCGCAGCTTGATGCTTCGGTAAAAAAGCATCCTTCTGAGCCAAATACTTATACTTTGACCCTAGCGCC
>JBFYPV010000122.1:0-8800 GCA_041303085.1 Crocinitomicaceae bacterium | reverse complement strand
CAACGCTTGTGGCCAATCAGGTCCTCACATCCCAAGATGCACAACAACTCCTGCTTTTTTTTGAGCAGGGCGGTTCGGTTCAAAACTTATTTCAACTACAAGGCTTACTCCAAAGCGACTTATCAACTATTGTCAATAGTTGCGCCTTCATGTTTGCACCAATCCCCAAGCCTAAACACGCCCATTTTTCTTGGTCCACAACTGATTTGCGCTACGAACTACAATTCAATAGTCCGCAGTTCCTCAAAGATGCGTTGGGTTTTGCTTTGCTGCGCGACACCACACACCTTGGCCCTGCGTTTGCGTGTCAACAACGCCTTGCACTGACGCATCAAAATTGGCGTTTTGCTGCACAGCTCGCCAAAGATGCAGGTGAGCCCATTTGGCAGCAAAAGCCTTCGGTTGGCATAGACTTCATGTCCGCCTACGTAGCTTGGGACGCCCCCAATTCCAAAATAGTACTGCAAAAAATAATTGCAGGAGCTTATCAAGTGCAATGGGGGCAAGGTCTGCAGCTCTGGAGCTCAAGAGGTCTCGGCAAGAGCATTGATTTGCTTCAATTGGCCAAAAATCCGCTCGGGATCAAGCCTTATCAAGGTCGAGATGAACAGCGCTTCTTACAAGGCATTGCGGGGTCACTGCGCATAGCAGATCATGAAATCCTCTATTTGGCTTCATTCAAGCACACTGACTTTCGCCCCCAATTAGATACCTTACAAGAAGAAATCAATTTTTCCTATACGTCTGGCCTGCACAGAACGCCCACAGAAATCGCCAAACGCAAACAGGGGCAAGAACAACTCTACGGAATAGGTATCCGCCGCAAGACCAACATGTGGCAATATGGCACACTGCTGCTTTATCAGCAATTGCGCGCACGTTCCGCCCTTGACTCTATAGCAGTAATTACCTTGCCTAAAACCTTGTCAATCTGGAGCGTTGGTGCTTATGCACAAGCCACTTGGCGACAATTTTATTTTTATACAGAATGGGCTACAGCGCGCTCTCATGAAACGCGTTTCTACAACGCTAGTGCTTTTAATGTGGCCTTTGTTTATTATTTGGCTCGGCAGTTAGAGTTTGGTCTGCATATGCGCAATTATGGACCCTATTACCAGGCCTTTTACGCCAATCCAATTGGCAACAGCACCAAAGGCGCCAATGAACGGGGCTGTATTTTTCAATTGAAATGGCAGGCTCAAAAAGCGCTTGTCGTTAAAATGTCCATGGAATATATCGAAATACCTCATTTGCTGAATGCGCAGCAATTGCCCAGACAAAGCAATGAAACCCGAATTTTATTTCAATACCAAGCCTCCAAAAAACGCAATTTCATTGGTCAATTGAGTTGGCGAAACAGCGCGCTTCAAACAGCACAACTCAGGTCCTCGCTCGCTGCTCAAATCAAAATTTCGGATAGTGAAACAATAAATGCATCAGCGCAATTAAGCACATTTATATCAAGCAAAAATCCAAGTAAAAACCTTGAGTTATCATGGCAACACGCCCCATTGTCTTCACCATTTCGCTTTGAGTTTATATATGGGCTGTATCAAGTTCCGCCAAATGCGCCTATGCTTTACAGTTACCCTTATTTGCTGGGCTTTGGGTCTCAAACGATGTTGCTTAGCGGTATTGGCTCTTATTTGAATGGCGCCGTAAAAATCGCGTTTGCTACCGATTGGCAGGTAGGGTTTATGTTTGGTTTAAAGCAGATGCTGAGCCCAAGCAAGCAGCAAAAAATACAATGTGGACTCCGCTTGCTCAAACAATTTTAATTTTTTTTTCAAAAAGATGTACCAAAACAAAAATATGTGCGTTATCCCAAAAAGAGGACTGCAAGCCTCTCATGCTAAACTCCTTAAAACCAAAGACTATGCCTCTCCAACTCTCCCTTCAGCAGCAGTCTTTTCTTCTCGAAGAAGAAAGAACTCAAATTGAGCGCGCTCAACAAGATCCGCGCTTTTTTGCACCGCTCTACGAGCGTTACCACGAAGCAATTTTTCGCTATGTCTACCGCCGTGTAGATGAAGAAGAACAAGCCTACGACATCACCTCATGTGTTTTTGTGAAGGCATTACAAGCTTTGCACAAATACGAATACCGCGGCTTGCCTTTTTCTGCTTGGTTATTTCGCATCGCCAAAAGCGAACTTTACCAAAGTTTCCGCGACCAAAAGGCTCAGCGCACTGTAAGCATTGACAAAGTTGTGCTCAAGCAAGTCATCGAAGACTGGACTGAAGACTACACCGAAGAAGATAAAGCCCGTTTGCTCGTGGCCCTCAAAGGCCTCAAAGAGCAGCAGCTTCAATTGATTGAAATGCGTTTTTTCGAAAAACGTTCTTTCAAAGAAATTGGTGAAATCTGCGGTTTGTCTGAAAACAATGCCAAAGTGAAGACTTTTCGTGCGGTGCTCAAACTCAAAGAATTTTTTCATCAAAAAGAATAGTTATGCTCAAAATTTTACTCGACCGAAAAGAACCCAGTAGCGATGTGGTGCGTCAACATCAAAATTTCAATGAAATTTTAGCCGCCCACAACTACCAACAAAAAGTGAACAATCCCTGGCGTTATTGGTATTATCCAGCACTAACGGTTTGCCTACTGCTGTTGGTATAAGCGCTCAAACATGAAATAGTTTGTACATTTGTGTATGTACAAATTATTTCGTTTCGTTCTCTTTCAGTTTGATGCAGAAAAAGTGCACTATTTTGTGGTAGGGCTCTTGAATAAAATTCACCGTTTTGCGCCTGCGCGCGCAATCTTCAGGATGTTGTATGTGGTGGAAAGCCCCAAATTAGCAACTTCTTTTCTCGGTCTCAATTTTCCAAATCCTGTTGGTTTGGCTGCAGGTTTTGATAAAAATGCACAAAACATAGATGCCCTCGCCGATTGCGGTTTTGGCTTTATAGAAATCGGGACCATCACGCCAAAAGCACAGCCAGGCAACGACAAACCACGTCTTTTCAGACTCAAAACAGATCAAGCCATTCTCAACCGAATGGGTTTCAATAATGATGGGGTAGAGGCAGCAATTGCACAACTCAAGGCCCGTCAAAACAAAAAACTCATCATTGGCGGCAACATCGGCAAAAACAAATGGACGCCCAATGAAGAAGCCGCCACAGATTACCTCTTGTCGTTCGAAGCGCTTTTTCCTTATGTAGATTATTTTGTGGTCAATGTTTCTTCGCCCAATACGCCCAATTTGCGCGCGCTACAAGAAAAAGAGCCGCTCCAAGACTTACTACTGCGCTTGCAAGAGCAGAATAACACCAAAGCAGCGCCCAAGCCCATTCTTTTGAAAATAGCCCCAGATCTCTCCAACACGCAAATCGATGAAATCATCGAAATTGTTGCGTTCACCAAAATTGCTGGGCTCATCGTTGCCAATACAACCATCTCCCGCGACCAACTCAAGACGCCTGCAAGCGAAGTAGAGAAGTTAGGCGCAGGCGGTATCTCCGGAAAGCCCGTCACCACGCGCGCTACCGAACTGATCCATTACATCCATCAAAAAGCAGAAGGAAAAATCCCGATGATTGCCGTTGGCGGTATTCACAGCGCACAAGACGCTTTAGATAAACTAGACGCAGGAGCCACCTTAGTTCAGTTGTATACGGGCTTCATCTATGAAGGCCCTGCTTTGGTCAAGGCCATCAACAAAGCATTGCTTGAACGCGTTCAAAATTAAACATGAAAGCAGCGCAATTACAAATTACAGAATGTCCGCGCGATGCCATGCAAGGCATCAAAGACTGGATTCCAACCGAACAAAAGGCGCACTACCTCAATGCGCTGCTCCAATGCGGATTCGATGTGCTCGATTTCGGTAGTTTTGTATCGCCCAAAGCCATTCCTCAAATGCAGGATACCGCTGCGGTTTTAGATCAATTGGCCGACAGCCCCACCAAATTATTGGCTATTATTGCCAATGTACGTGGTGCAATTAGTGCTGCAGCACACGAGCGCATTTCTATTTTAGGATATCCGTTTTCAATCTCAGAAACGTTTCAACTTAGAAACACCAATTCAAACTTAGATCAAGCTCTTTTTCAATTAGCCGAAATCGATGCAGTTTGTCGTCAGCAAAAGAAAGATTTACGCGTCTATCTATCCATGGGCTTCGGAAATCCTTACGGTGATGACTGGTCATCTGATTTAGTGGCTCAATGGGTCGAAAAGCTCAATCAACGCTTTGATATCTCCGAATTTGCGCTTTCCGATACCATCGGTTGTGCCACACCAAAAATTGCTCAAACGCTCTTTGAAACCTTGACCACACAATACCCTGATTTGCGCTTTGCTGCACATCTTCACGTGGTAAGAGGACAAGAGCAAGCGCTCATAGAGGCTACTTTAGCAGGCGGTTGCCAGCATTTTGATACGGCAATTGGTGGTTTTGGTGGCTGCCCAATGGCCAAAGATGAACTCACAGGCAATTTAGCGACAGAGGCGCTACTCCATTTTGCGCAAAACGCTCAGCTCCATCATGCCATCGACAGTAATTCTTTTGAGACTGCGCGTCAAATTTCAACATCAATTTTTAACTAATGAGAAACAAAAAACTACTTTGGGTAATCGGGATTCTTTTTGCGCTATTAGTAGTCCTTTATTTTGTCAATGACTCCCGTTATGAGATACAAGAACCTCAAAAGAAAAATGAGGAGATAGAAAAGGTAGAGGGCATTCAAGTGAGCACAGATTTCAATACCAATACCTTTGCAAGTAAGGCTGAACCAAAAGTGTTGAAAGACTTGAACTTGTGCGACAGCACCGTTCAGTGGAGTGATGATTTACTCAGGCCGTCTTGTACACCCAATTATTTTCGGGTCTTCCCGCTGAAAAAAGGACTCGATGTGGCGCAGGGTTGCATGGTGCTTTTGAAGGCAGGTGTCAATGGTTTTCCAGTGCGTCGTTTCGTGGTATATGAGCGAGAAGGCAAGCAAATGGTTCAGGCAAATGGTTTTATTGGCTATCCCATAGAATTTCGCCCTCAGGCCAATAACTATGATGACGTCGTGATCCGTTTTTTCGAGCGCTTTGACGGGCAAAAGTATTTTTATAATTGTCTCTTTACCTGGAAGCAAAACCGTTACCAGTATGTGCGTTGTGAGCAAATCAATGACGCGAATATCAAGCCCGAAAAACAAGCCGAGGTGTCGGCCGAAATCTTACAAATCTTAAATGAAAAACAGCTGGTATTTTAGTTTGTTATTGCTTTTGTTGAGCGCGTGCATCAATGGAGAGCAAACCTTCCGTGCCGACCACACTCATTTTTTAAGTAGCGGCAATAGCAAAGTCTGGATGCTGAAAGGCACGCAGCAACAAGAACAAGGCGAACTACACAAAAATACTTGGGGAGAAATACTCTTCGTTTTTTACGTGACGGGAGAAGTGCTCGTGGGCTCTTTTGGAGATTTTGACAAAGGCGCTTATGACAAAGGGCATTTCAAGTTCAATGAGGATAAAGAGCAACTCACGATACAGATCAATAAAGAAAAGTGGGCTTTTAAAGTACACGCACTGCAAGACGACGCGTTGGTACTCAAAACGCTAAAAGGCAAAGACCTCGCGTCTTATTTGCACCTTACGCCCCTTACTTTACCGCGTTAGAATTTTTCGAAAGCACCTAAACCAAAAAGTGCGAAATCGTATTTGGCCGGGTCTACTGGGTCAAATTCAAGCAGTTTTGTTTGGAGTTCGAGATTGGTTTGCCAATCATTTTGTTTGCGGGTAATAAGCCCAAGTTTTCTGGCAATGTTTCCCGTATGCACATCAAGGGGCACGTGAAGTGCACGGAGTGGAATGTGATCCCAGAGACCAAAATCAACGCCGTTTTGAGGGCTCCTGACCATCCAGCGCAAAAACATCACAATTCTTTTGGCTGCTGAGCCTTTGGAGGGGTCTGCGACATGTTTGTGGCTTCTGACTTCTAGAAAAGGAATGAACTCCGCTCTAAAATTGAGAATGTACTGATCTAAAAGTGGGCTGTTTGCTTGAAATGCTTTTTGCAGACCACCATTGAGGTAAAGACTTTTGAGGCCCAAAAGAAAACCATTTAAATCGACATGATTAAAGGTTCGATGTACAAATTCTCCGCAACTTCCGTCTTGGTAGTTCAGAACGTATTCATGCGGTGAGGGCCCTAAAATAGCGAGGAGTTTTTCACCGCTTTTGATGATGCTTTGGCGGTTTCCCCAAGCGATTGTCGCCATTAAAAATGCCACAATTTCAATGTCTTCTTTTTGTGAAAACCGGTGGGCAAGGGCAATGGGGTCCGTTGAAATAAAGTGTGTGGCTTCGTATTGTTGGGCCTTGAAGTCCAGAAATTCTTTGAGCTCTTGCGTTGATCCCTTAAACGAATTGTCCATCTTTCATGGTTAAACAGCGGTCGGCCATTTGGGCAAAGTTTGTATTGTGCGTAACAATCACAAAAGTTTGCTTCATTTCTTCGCGGAGCGCCAGAAATAAGTTGTGCAAAGCATTGGCGTTTTCGGTATCGAGGTTGCCTGAGGGCTCATCTGCAAACACCAAAGCAGGTTCATTGATGAGGGCTCGGGCAACTGCAATTCGCTGCTGTTCGCCTCCCGATAGGGCTTCTGGTTTGTGTTGTGCGCGGCTCGCGAGACCAAAGCGGTCTAGGAGGGTTTGCGCTTTTTTGAAGGCGTCGGTTTGGTTGCTACCACCAATGAGGGCCGGCAGCGCAATGTTTTCAAGCGCCGTAAATTCAGGAAGCAATTGGTGAAACTGAAAAACAAAGCCCAGTCTTTGGTTTCTGAAGTGCGCAAGCGCTTTTTCGTTGAGCGAAAAGGGGTTTTTACCTTCGATGAGCAGTTGCCCATTTGTGGGGCTGTCTAGTGTACCTAAGATTTGCAGCAGTGTAGTTTTACCCGCGCCAGAAGAACCGACGATAGAAATGATTTCAGCAGCGTCTACCGAAAGATTGATGCCTTTCAGAATGGCTAAGTCACCGTAGTTTTTTTCTATGCTTTTCGCCTCGAGCATTAGTGGTTCTGTTTGATGGTGTGCCCAGCTTTGTCGCGTTTGGTTTCTAGGTAGCGTTCGTTGTGGATATTGCTCTCAATTTCAAGCGGAATATTCTCAATGATTTCTAGTCCATAACCGATGAGGCCGGTGCGTTTTTTCGGATTGTTAGACATCAGTTTCATTTTACGAATGCCAATAGCACGGAGCATTTGCGCCCCGATGCCGTAGTCGCGTTCGTCTGGCTTGAAACCAAGTTTTTCATTGGCTTCATAGGTGTCTAAACCTTCTTCTTGGAGTTTGTAGGCCTTGAGTTTGTTAAGTAAACCAATGCCGCGGCCTTCTTGGTTCATGTATACAATAGCACCCTTGCCTTCTTGATTGATGAGTTCCATGGCTTTGTGGAGCTGCGGACCGCAGTCGCAACGGCAGCTGCCAAAGATGTCGCCGGTGAGGCAAGAGGAGTGCACGCGCACCAACACCGCTTCGTCTTCGGTCCAGGTGCCTTTGGTGAGCACCAAATGGTCTTGGTCGTTGCTTTGGTCTTTAAAGGCGCGCAACTGAAAATCGCCGTAGGCTGTTGGCATTTCGACCTGAACTTGCTCTACGATCAAAGATTCGTGTGAAATACGGTACTTGATGAGGTCTGCGATACTGATGATCTTGAGGTCGAATTTCTTGGCGATTTCCAATAATTGTGGAAGGCGCGCCATGGAGCCGTCTTCGTTGAGGATTTCAACGATGATACCCGCTTCTTCAAAGCCTGCCAAACGCGATAAATCTACCGCTGCTTCGGTGTGTCCGGCACGGCGCAATACACCGCCTTTGCGCGCACGCAAGGGAAAGATGTGCCCTGGCTTGCCAAGTTCTTCTGGTCTGATAACCGGGTCGATCATGGCTAAAATGGTTTTGGAACGATCGCTTGCAGAAATACCGGTGGTACAACCGTGTCCGATGAGGTCTACGCTAATGGTAAAGGGCGTTTCGTAGGCGGCAGAATTATTGCGCACCATGAGTTCCAAGCCGAGTTGATCGCAGCGGTCTTCGCTAATTGGCGCGCAAATCAGGCCGCGCCCGTGCGTTGCCATGAAGTTGATGAGCTCAGGTGTTGCATTTCTAGCTGCGGTTAAAAAATCGCCTTCGTTTTCGCGGTCTTCGTCGTCTACAACAATGACAACGCGCCCTTGTTGGATTTCGAGAATAGCTTCTTCTATTGTATGGAGAGTTTGAGACATAATTGGTTTTGCTTACGCATTAGGTATTTGGGAGAGACTTGCAAGAAGGTAAGACCAGAATTTTTGTACCGACGAAATTTGAACGCATTCGTCAGGGGAGTGAGCAGCGCGGATGTTCGGGCCAAAAGAAATCATGTCCACACCAGGGAGTTTTTCGCTCAGTAAGCCGCATTCTAGACCTGCATGACACGCCTTGACCTTGGGCTCTTCGCTATAAAGTTCAGTGTACAATGCACGCATTTTGGATAGTATAGGAGACTGCGCATTGGGTTTCCAACCCGGGTAGTCGCCGCTTTGCTCAACGGTGGCACCCATGTTTTCAAAAGCGCAGCGCAGCGCCATGCTCACTTCCGTTTTGGTGCTTTCTACCGAACTGCGTTGGAGCGATTGCGTAGTGAATAGGCCTTTGTCAATGACGACGCGCGCCAAAGAAGAAGAAGCTTCTACCAAGCCTGCTATGTCTGGGCTCATGCGGTAAACGCCATTGTGAACGCTACAGAGTGTCGCAACGATGCGTTTGAAATCTGACGCACAAACTGCATTTAGATCGCTACTTGTAAGGCTTGATGCTATTTTGA
>JBFYPV010000121.1:0-6430 GCA_041303085.1 Crocinitomicaceae bacterium | reverse complement strand
TGATCAGTGTCAAAGGCGATCCGTATGTCATTGAATACAACTGCCGCATGGGCGATCCAGAAACAGAAGTTGTCATGCCCAGAATCAAAAGTGACATCCTCGATTTATTCGAAGGCGTTGCCACGCATACTTTATCTGAACGCGACATCCAATTCCACGACAAAAGCGCTGCTACCGTCATGATGGTTGCTGGCGGTTACCCAGGTGACTACCAAAAAGGCAAAACCATCTACGGACTCAATAGCATCACGGATAGCTTGGTTTTCCATGCGGGTACACTCCCAGACGGGCCTTCAGTTGTTTCCAATGGTGGTCGGGTATTGGCAGTAACTTCTTACGGCAAAAATATCGCAGCAGCACTAGAGCGCAGCTACGAATCCATTTCGAAAATTTCCTTTGAAGACGCCTATTACCGAAAAGACATCGGTAAGGACGTCCTCGAAAAATAAACCACATGGACCTCAACTTTGTGCTGATCATTTGCTCCCTGATTTGTTCAGCATTCTTTTCTGCAATGGAATTGGCTTTTATTTCTGCCAATCGCCTGCGCATAGAAGTACTCAAGAAAAACAACACCTTTCAAGGCAAGATCTTAGCGCTGTTCTATCGCAAAGAGAGCAACATGATTGCGCTTTTGCTACTAGGCAATAACGTTGCCTTAGTTGTGTACGGCATTGCCGCTGGTGCAGAGCTCAGCCCGCTCCTCGAAAAGTTTGGCTTTGAAGACCAAGGTGTTTTGCTCATTTTACAAACCATTCTGTCCACCCTACTTGTCCTGATCACCGCCGAATTTTTACCCAAAGCGGTCGTGCAACTCAACCCTAACAAAGCACTTGACCTCGGGCTTTTTGCGCTGCTGGCCATGTACATTTTACTGTACTTGCCTACCCAAATGATTGTCCTAATCAGCACTGGTTTTTTGAAGCTCATGGGCGTAGAAAAAGAAGAGCAGCGCGTGTTCTCTAAAGTAGACCTCGAAAATTACGTAGACGAACTCAGTGCACAACTGACCGACGAAGAAGAACTCGGCAACGACATGCTGTTACTGCGCAATGCGCTGGACTTTTCAAAAGTAAAAGCCCGAGACTGCATGATCCCCAGGCCTGAAATCATTGCGGTAGACATCCAAGACAGCATCGCCGACGCCAAGGCACTCATGACTTCAAAAGGTTTATCGAAGCTCATTATTTACCGCGACGACATCGACAATATTATCGGTTACATCCACTCCTTTGATCTTTTCAAAAAACCAGCTTCTATCAAGCAAATTTTAAAACCCATCTCCTTCGTTCCGACGGTCATGAGCGGCAAAGAACTCCTCGAAAAATTCACCAACCAAGTAGGTAACTTTGCGGTAGTCACGGACGAATACGGTGGCACGGCAGGCATCATTACCTTAGAGGATGTCATCGAGGAAATATTTGGTGAAATCCAAGACGAGCACGACAAAGAAGCCCTTACCGAACAACAACTTTCGCCTACTGAATTCTTGTTTTCTGCCCGCATCGACATCGATTACCTCAATGAACAATACGGTTTTCACTTGCGCGAATCTGAATCTTACGACACCTTAGCGGGGCTCATCTTAAGCCACTTAGAAAGACTCCCCGCAGAAGGCGATGAAGTCCAATTCGGAAACTACCGACTGATTGTCGAGAAAATGAGCGAGCGCAAAATTGAAACCATCCGCTTCTATCATGAGCAGCCATAAACCACAACCACACCTTGCAGATTTTGACGCGGTCATTTTCGATATGGATGGCGTGCTCATCGATTCAGAGCCCCTCTGGAAAATTGCCATGGAATTTGTTTTTGGTCAATACGGCTCTACGCTCACGCACCAAGATTTTCAGAAAACTGTTGGCCTGCGCATAGATGAAGTCATTGCTTTTTGGAATGCCCATGAAAACTGGGGGCTCCAAGACCTTCAAAAGGTAGAGACGCAGATCATCGACAAACTCATCTCTTTGATTGAGCAAAATCCACAACCGCTAATTGGCGTCATTGACATGCTCAATTTTCTGCAAGCACAAGACAAAAAAATTGGGCTGGCCACCTCCTCCTCCCAAAAACTCATCGATACCGTTTTGAATAGCCTTCAGATTGGTCCTTACTTTGACTTCACCTATTCTGCTGAATTTGAAACCTATGGCAAACCACACCCTGGGGTTTACATCAAAGTAGCGACAGAATTAGGGGTACAGGTTCAAAAATGTTTGGTCATCGAAGATTCGTTCAACGGGGTGCTTGCTGGCCTCGCTGCCAAAATGAAAGTCTGTTGTATTCCCGAAAAAACACACTACCCGAACCCGCGTCTGGCTGTAGCTGATTTCGAATTTACCGACCTTGCGCAATTACTTGCTACTTGGCGCTAAGCCACACCTACAAATTGTTATTTTTGTAAGACATGGAGGATTCATTCGACTACCGAGAAGAAACAACAGGCCCAAACGAACAAGAACTTGACAAGGTCTTGCGCCCCAAATCTTTACAAGATTTTGCCGGGCAGCCTGCCGTGGTAGAAAATCTTGAAGTGTTTGTGCGTGCTGCGCAGTTTCGAAAAGAGCCGCTCGACCACGTTTTGCTACACGGCCCTCCCGGTCTAGGCAAAACCACGCTGGCCAATATCATTGCCAACGAACTCGGCGTCGGTTTCAAAGTCACTTCAGGGCCCGTCCTAGACAAAGCCGGCGACCTCGCAGGATTGCTCACCAACCTCGGCGAAGGCGATGTGTTATTTATCGATGAAATCCACCGCCTCAGCCCCGTCATTGAAGAATATTTGTACTCCGCCATGGAAGACTACGTGATCGACATCATGCTCGATTCCGGGGCCAACGCGCGCAGTATACAAATCAACCTCAATCCGTTTACGCTCATTGGGGCCACTACCCGCTCTGGTTTGCTTACCTCTCCGCTGCGCGCCCGTTTTGGCATCAATGCGCGGCTAGAATACTACGACTCCAAAACACTTACGGCTATTGTTGAGCGCTCTGCTTCTTTATTGCATATTGGCATCGAAGAAAGCGCCGCTTACAAAATTGCCAGCCGCAGCCGCGGAACACCCCGTATTGCCAATGCACTACTCAGACGCGTGCGCGATTTTGCACAAATCAAAGGATCTGGCCGCATAGACGACGACATCACCGAAATTGCGCTCAAAGCACTCAACGTAGATTCCAATGGGCTAGACGACATGGACTTGCGCATCCTCAAGGTACTCATCGACAAATTCAACGGCGGCCCCGTCGGGCTCAGTACCATTGCCACAGCCATCGGTGAAAACGCCGGCACCCTAGAAGAAGTCTATGAGCCATTCTTGATCCAAGAGGGCTTCCTCATGCGCACCCCGCGCGGGCGAAAAGCCACTGAAAAAAGCTACAAACACCTCGGCAGAGACCTCGGTTGGGCACAAGGCGGCTTGTTCTGAAATGAAACACGACCAGTACAAAACACTCATCACCGAGACCGCCAAAGCGCTTGGGTTTTTCCATGTCGGCTTTTCCAAAGCGGGCTTTCTCGAAGAAGAAGCACCTCGGCTCGAGCACTGGCTGAAGCAAAACTACCATGGGAAAATGGCTTACATGGCCAATCATTTTGACAAGCGCCTAGACCCGCGTTTGCTCGAGCCCGGCACCCAAACCATCATCTCCTTATTGCTGAACTACTACCCCGAACAAACCCAGCAAGACCCCACTGCGCCTCAGGTTGCCAAATATGCTTATGGTCAAGATTACCATTACGTCATCAAAGACAAACTCAAGGAGCTGTTGTTTATATTGCGTGAAAAAATCGGCGACATTCAAGGAAGAGCCTTTGTAGACTCCGCTCCTGTGATGGATAAAGTTTGGGCCAAAAAAGCGGGCTTGGGTTGGATGGGTAAAAACACCAACCTCATCCATCCTAAAAACGGCAGCTTTTTCTTTATTGCAGAACTTTTTGTCGATTTAGAAATCAGCCCAGACGGCCCCATTAAGGATTATTGCGGTACTTGTACGCGCTGCACAGACGCCTGCCCTACCGACGCACTCGCCACGCCCTACCTCATCGATGCCTCCAAATGCATCTCTTACCTGACCATTGAATTGAAAGACGCCGATTTACCTAGTGAATTCAAAGGCAAGATGGAAAACTGGGCTTTTGGTTGCGATATCTGCCAAGACGTTTGTCCGTGGAATCGCTTTTCAAAAATCCAGCAAGAAGCCGCTTTTGAACCCCATCCGGAATTCCTGAATTTGTCTACCAAAGAGTGGGAGGCACTATCAGAGGAGAGTTTTCGCATGCTTTTTGGCAAAAGCGCCATCAAAAGAACAAAATACAGTGGCCTGCAGCGCAATATTCAGTTTTTAAAAAAGGAACTTTAGACGTTTTTCGAAAACCCTTAGTGCTTACCTTTGTTGTTAAAGCATCTAAGGATTAAAGAGCAATAAAACATGACACAAAAACGAGAGGCCATCATTATCGGCGCAGGTTTAGTAGGTTCATTATGGGCCGTTTATTTATCCAAAGCTGGATACAACGTCACCATCTACGAACGCCGTTCCGATATTCGAAAAGCTGAAATCAGTGCAGGTAAATCGATCAATCTAGCGCTTTCCGTTAGAGGCTGGACAGCCCTCGATGCCGTAGGTGTTGGCGATGAAATTCGCAAAATTGCTATTCCAATGTACGGCCGCATGATGCATGACCTCAGCGGCAAACTCACTTACCAACAATACGGTGAGGATGGCCAAGCGATCTACTCTGTGTCGCGCGGGAAGGTCAATGCCACCATGATGGATATCGCTGAAACACACGGCAATGCCACCATTCATTACCAAACAGAATGCCTTAGAGTCGATTTACAAAACGCCATCGCCTATTTGCGCAATACCCAAACTGGCGACACCTTTGAAGCCAAAGCCGATGTGATTTTCGCAGCAGACGGTGCTTTTAGTGCCGTGCGCTACAACTCCATGCAGAAACTCAACCGTTTTCAGTATAGCCAAAATTATATTGCCGATGGTTACCGCGAAATCCTATTGCCTGCCCTACCCGATGGCGGTTATGCGATGGATAAAGACGCCTTGCATATTTGGCCGCGCGGCCGCTTCATGATGATCGCCTTGGCCAACGAAGATGGTTCGTTTACCCTGACGCTTTTCATGCCTCATGAAAACCACGAATTTGCCTTTGACAAACTCAATACAAAGGCCGATGTCGACCGCTTTTTCAGGACCATCTTCCCTGACTTCCACGACCTCATGCCAGACATCGCCGACAAATGGGATGACCACCCACTGTCTAACCTCGCTATCATTCGTTGCTACCCTTGGGCGGCAGGAAAAGTTGGCCTTATGGGCGATGCAGCCCATGCTACCGTTCCATTTTATGGCCAGGGCATGAATGCAGGATTCGAAGATTGCCGAGTACTCAATGAACTCATGCTCAAGCACAACCACGATTGGGATGCCATTTGGGCCGAATACAGTCCGCTGCGCAAACCCAACGGCGACGCGCTCCAAGATCTTTCTTTAGATAATTACATCGAAATGCGCGACCTCGTTGCCGACCCGTCTTTCTTGTTGCGCAAAAAAATCGAAGGTAAATTCAGCAAAATGTATCCAAATAAGTGGTTGCCGTTGTACAGCCAAGTTACGTTTAGCAACATTCCTTATTCAGTGGCCTACGAACAAGGCAAAAAACAACGCGGCATCATGGATCAAATTATGGCGCAACCCGATATCGAAACCAATTGGGACAGCCCTGAAGTGATGCAGGAAATCCTCAATGAATGCAGTACCTTTAATTTCCAAACATGAGAATCACCCTCCTCTTCTTGCTTTGCACGCCTCTTCTTTGGGGCCAAGGTGGCTTTGAAAAATCACAGAAAAAAGGCAATGACTACCTTCAGGTCAGAAACCATGGTTACCAATTTTCATTGGGCCCAACTTATTCTTTTGTGAACCAACCGCTGCGCGGAGACCTCTTTGTCAATCAAGTCGATCGAGGTGATTACACCATTACGCCCGAAGCCAAACTCGGTTTTTATGCCGAATTTGGTTTGGCACATTTTCCAAAATGGAAAGGAACGCCAATCAAAGCGCTAGGAAAGAGCCGCATCATGGATTACTTTGACTGGGGCATCGGATACCGCCAAATCAATGGCCTCGAGACCACCCTACTCGAAAACCAAAATGCGCTCGGCGAAATCTACAGCACCAGCACCGGTGAAGGACAAATGCGAACGGGTTATTTATACGGAAGCATCCGCGCCCACTCGCTCATTTACTTCGGTAAAAAAGTAGTGGTCAAGGTGCGCAAGCATTTTCTAGACCAAAGTTTGGGTCTGAACTACGATTTTCATATCCGTCAAGATACACTTGGTTACCAAGATCAATTTACGGCCTACCAAGCACCTCAATTGTTTCAGCCCAATTTGGCTGCTGGC
>JBFYPV010000120.1:0-8716 GCA_041303085.1 Crocinitomicaceae bacterium | reverse complement strand
GTTCAAGAAGACCTCAGCCATTGCGACATCTTATTGGGCGTCAAAGAGGTGCCAAAAGCGCAACTCATTGCCGGCAAAACCTACCTTTTCTTTTCACATACTTTCAAGAAGCAACCTTACAACCGCGCCTTGCTCCAAGAACTCCTCGATAAAAAGATCCGCCTGATCGACTACGAAGTACTCAAAGATGCCAGCAACAAACGCATTATTGGCTTTGGTCGTTATGCGGGCGTAGTAGGTGCCTACAATGCCTTTTTGACCTACGGGCTCAAAACGGGCGCTTATAGCATCAAGCCGGCGCACTTGTGTTTAGACCGCAAAGAAGTAGAAGCTGAACTCAAAAAAGTGGTGCTGCCACTAGACTTCAAATTGGTACTGACGGGCTTTGGCCGCGTCGGAAATGGCGCCAGAGAAATCGTCAAGCTGCTACCCATCAAAGAAGTTGACCCTGAGGCCTATCTTCAAGAAGAACATCACGAAGCCGTTTTTACACACCTCGATACCCACCAATACTTCTGCAGAAAAACAGATGCGGGCTTCGATAAAAGCGAATTTTATACCCAACCCGAATTGTACCAAAGCAACTTTGGGCCTTTTGCGCAAAAGAGCAATGTGTACATTCCTTGTCATTTTTGGTCTTCGAAGTCACCGTTTATCCTGACCCAACAAATGCTCCAAGACCCTGCATGTCCAATGCAAGTGGTTGCAGACGTTTCTTGCGATATCGACGGCCCAATTGCCTGCACCATTCGCCCAAGTAAAATTGGCGCGTCCATGTATGGCTACGACCCCAACACAGGTCAGGAAGTCGATATGCTACAAGCAGGCGCTATTGCAGTAATGGCCGTAGACAACTTGCCGTGCGAACTCTCCAAAGATGCCGCCGAAGACTTCGGCTCCGAACTACTCAAAGCGGTGTTCCCTGTCTTACTTGGCCCAGACCCTGATCAAATCATTTTCCGCGGTACCCAAACAACGCTGGCTGGCGAGCTCAACGAGCCATTTACTTACCTCAAACCTTATCTTGCAGGCCTCGAATGAGACAAGATTTTTACGATATCGAAGTCACGACTATTGAAGATTTCCAGGAAAAATCCAGTTACGAAGCCTGTCGATTTAGAGGTCTAGATTTTACAGCCGTCAAGTTAGCTCAATCCAAATTTTTAGATTGCACTTTTGAGGAATGCAATTTATCCAATTGCAGTTTGGTAGACACCGTGCTGAATGGCGTTTCCTTTCACAATTGCAAATTATTAGGGCTGCATTTTGAATACGCCAATTCTTTTGGTTTTGCGTGTCACTTCGACAATTGCTTTCTGAAACATGCGAGCTTTTACCAAATGAATCTTCAAAACTGCGCGTTTTTGAACTGCGATTTAGAAGGCGTCGAATTCACCGAAGCCAAGGCCATGGGTGTCTCTTTTGAAAATTCTCATTTGCTGAGTGCCCATTTTGAACGCAGCGACCTCAGAAAGGCAAATTTGAGTGGCGTGCAACACCTGAGCTTAGATCCGGAAGTAAATTCCATCAAAGAAGCGAAGATTCAAAGCACGCAACTGATTGGTTTACTTTCGAAATACGGTCTGCACATCTTGGACTAAAGATATTTGTCTAAATTTGAATTATGCTGCAAAAAGGGAACAAACGCACCATCACCGGATGGGTCTTCTACGACTGGGCCAACTCAGTTTATCCGCTGATCATTAGCTCGGCTATTTTTCCGATTCTGTACGAAACCCAAACGAGCGTCAAAAATGAGGCTGGCCGCACAGTCTACGACACCGTTAGCTTTTTGGGGCGCGAATTCCACAATACCGAATTCTACGCCTACGTCATTTGCTTGTCTTACATTATTGTTGCACTGATTTCGCCGCTCTTATCGGGCATTGCCGATGCGGGCGGAAAGCGCAAACTTTTCATGCAGTTCTTTTGCTACATGGGCGCGCTTTCTAGCGGACTACTCTACTTTTTTCAAACACCGCCAAGTGGGGAGTTAGGGCAAAGTCCATTCTTGATCAATTGGAGCATGTTGCCCTTGTTTTTTGGTTCTATCGGCTTTTGGGCCAGTTTGGTTTACTACAACGCTTATTTGCCCGACATCGCAGAAGCCAAAGACCACGACCGCGTTTCGGCGCGCGGCTTCTCAATGGGTTATTTAGGGAGCTCTACACTGCTGATCATCATTTTGATCTTGACCGTTTTTACCAAAGTGATCCCGATTCGCTGGGCTTTTCCATTGGTGAGCCTCTGGTGGATTGCCTTTGCCACCTTCTCTTTTTCGAGACTACCCAAGACGAGCGCCACGCAAAAAGACAGCAAGAACCTCATTCGCAAAGGCTATTCGGAAGTGTATGGCGTCTGGAAGCAAATCAGGCAAAACAAAACGCTCAAAGGATACTTAGGATCTTATTTCATGTTCAACATGGCCGTGCAAACCATTATGGTCATGGCGGTGGCCTTTGCCAACAAGGAAGTGATTGGCATCAAGCAGCAAGACCTCATCATTTCGATCCTCATCATTCAGTTCATCGGAATTGGCGGCGCCTACCTGATGTCGTTTATCTCTAAGCAAATTGGCAATTTCAAGGCCCTTGGTGGCGCTATTGTCATTTGGATTGCGCTTTGCATTTACGTTTACCAATTTGTGTGGTATCCTTGGCAGTTCTTTATTGCGGCCGCTGGCGTGGGTTTGGTCATGGGCGGGATTCAATCTTTATCTAGGTCGACCTATTCTAAATTGCTACCAGAAACCAAAGACCTCACGTCGTACTTCAGTTTTTACGATTTAGCTGAAAAATTAGGCTTGGCACTCGGCACACTCACTTTTGGGCTCATAGAAGGCCTACTCGATATCCGCACTTCCATTTTAGCCCTCGTCGTATTTTTCGCCGTTGGCTTTATTTTATTGATCAGAATCCCCAAACCAGAACAACAAGCGCATGAGACAAGCCATTGAAGCCGCGTGGGAAAACCGCGCACTATTAAGTGAAAAAGCAACTATTGAAGCCATTGAACACGTCATCGAAGACCTCGATAAAGGACTACTGCGCGTGGCCGAACCGCTAGACGACGGCACTTGGCAAGTCAACGAATGGGTGAAAAAAGCGGTTGTGCTTTATTTTCCGATCCGCCAGATGGAAACCATTGAAGTGGGGCCTTTTGAGTTCCACGACAAAATGGCGCTCAAACGCAATTACAAAGACTTAGGTGTACGCGTGGTGCCGCACGCCATTGCACGCTATGGCGCTTATGTAGCCCCGGGCGTGATCATGATGCCCTCTTACATCAATATCGGCGCTTACGTAGACAGCAACACCATGGTAGACACCTGGGCAACCGTTGGCAGCTGCGCGCAAATTGGCAAAGACGTCCATTTGAGTGGCGGCGTGGGCATTGGCGGCGTTTTAGAACCGCTTCAGGCCGCACCCGTTGTGATTGAAGACGGTGCGTTTATTGGCTCGCGCTGTATTGTGGTGGAAGGCGTGCGCGTGGGCAAAGAAGCCGTCCTCGGCGCCAATGTGGTCCTGACTAAATCGACGAAAATCATTGATGTTACAGGCCCAGAACCTATTGAATTCAATGGCTATGTACCAGAAAGATCGGTGGTTATTCCGGGTTCTTACACCAAAACTTTTGCCGCCGGAGACTACCAAGTTCCTTGCGCGCTCATTATCGGCAAACGCAAGGCCTCCACAGACCTCAAAACCTCGCTCAACGATGCGCTGCGCGAACACAATGTCGCTGTCTAATGAATGAAAAAATGCAACTCTGGAATACACTCGATCGGGCTTCGCTAGAAAAACAATTGCAAGCAATTGGCCACGATTACATTACCATTTCCTTTTACCAATACGCTCACATTCTAGATCCACAGGCATTTAGAAACAAACTTTACCTCGAGTGGTCTGCACTGGATATCGTGGGCCGTACTTACGTGGCCAAAGAAGGCATCAATGCACAAATTGCAATCCCGATAGCCAACTTAGGTCGTTTTCGAGAAGAACTCTACCAAATCGATTTTCTAAACGGCATCCGACTCAATTTTGCCGTAGACGACGCCGAGGCGGAGTTTCCTTTTTTGAAGCTCAAAATCAAGGTCAGGTCTAAAATTTTAGCCGATGGCCTCAACGATGCCACTTTTGATGTCACCAATAAAGGCGTGCACCTAGATGCAGCTGCTTTCAACGCCCTCACCGACGACCCCAATACCCTACTGATCGATTTTCGCAATCATTACGAATGGGAAGTAGGCCATTTCAAAGGAGCAGTGCTGCCAGATGTCGATACCTTCAGAGAATCCTTGCCTTTCATCGAAGAAACGGTGCTCAAAGGCAACGAAGACAAAAATATTGTGATGTATTGCACCGGTGGCGTGCGCTGCGAGAAGGCTTCGGCTTGGTTCAAGCACCGCGGTTTTGCAAATGTTCACCAGCTCGAAGGCGGCATCATCAAATACGCCAATGACTGCAAAGAACAAGGGATCGAAAACAAATTCATCGGTAAAAACTTTGTTTTTGACGAACGCCGCGGCGAACGCATTACTCCTGATATCATTGCGGTTTGCCATCAGTGCGGAAACCCTGCCGATACCCATACCAATTGCGTAAACGACGCCTGCCACCTGCTCTTCATTCAGTGTGAGGCTTGCCAAACTCAAATGGAAAACTGCTGCAGTCAGGCTTGTTTGGACACCATTCACCTCCCGCTTGAGGTCCAGAAAGAACTCAGAAAAGGCCAAACCAAAAGCAACCTCATTTTCAAGAAAGGGCGCTCTGCAGCGCTGCCTTTCCAAGGTCACCAAGAAAAACCACAAGCCCTTGTCGAACAAGCGCTCAAAAACCAAAACGCATGATACTTTCAATCCACTGGGCTGTAGACTCCCAACTCATCGACGGGTGGCGCACACCTAATTTATATGGCCTGCTCTTCGTGTCGGGCATCGTGATGGGCTATTTTGTGATCCGAAAAATGTTCAGAGCTGAACAAGTCGAAGACAAAGTACTCGATACACTCGTTACTTACATGGTGCTGGCCACAATTGTAGGCGCACGCCTTGGTCACGTGCTTTTTTATGGCCCTTACTGGGACAAAATAGAACATGGGCAAGTTGTAGAGACGGGCTATTTTTCGCATCCTGGCGAGATCATCAAGATTTGGGAAGGCGGTTTGGCCAGCCATGGCGCAGCAATTGCCATCCTAATTGCGCTTTATATTTTCACCAAAAAAGTATCGAACCGTTCTTACATCTGGATTTTAGACCGCATTGTTGCGCCAATTGCCATTGCCGCTACGTTCATCCGCTTGGGCAATTTGGTCAATCACGAAATGGTCGGCTACGTTACAGATGTACCTTGGGCCTTTGAATTCGCGTATTTCTACAATGAAGCCATTGGCAACTACGACCCCACCCCTCGCCATCCAGCGCAGTTGTACGAGGCCATCTGCTACTTGATTTCATTTGGCATCTTGCTCTACCTCTATTGGAAACTCAAAAAATGGCAGCAACCCGGCTTTGTCTTTGGCAGCTTTCTGATCCTGATTTTTGGATCGCGCATCATTTGTGAATTTTTCAAATTGGGCCAAACCGCCAGAGATTACACCTTGCCACTCAACACCGGTCAACTCCTCAGTATCCCCCTCGTCATCGCCGGAATTTACTTGGTCATGAAGGCCTCTAAAAAAGCAACAAATGAAGCTTAAAACTATTTCCCTATTTGCGCTAGCACTTTTAGTGGTGTTTGCCTGCCAGACTGAAGCGAAATCCAAAAAAGAAGTTCGAACCGTAAAGAAAAAAGAGCAGAAGCAAACGGAGGTTCAAGCCAAAGAAGTCAATTCAAAAGATACCAGCTTGCTCATTTCAGGAGCGGACAGCATCCTCATTTCCAAAAGAAAAGTTGTAGAAAAATGGGACAAAGAATGGTCAAAAGTGGTCTATCAATTTTACAACCCGGCCTTACCCTTAGCTAAATGGCAGGTCTCGATCAATAACTTCATTCGCAAAAGCTTGTACCGAAAAGATGGTCAAGCGCCTTACACAGCACCTCTCAGCGCTGAGCTGATTCATCAATCGCTGCAAGCTTTTAAAAAGGACGCCAGCAAAGATGACTTCAGTGTTTGGAGCATGATTGACACCTTCAAAATCAACGACCAACACGCGACTTTCGCAACTTTAAAATATTATAGTGCTTCTAGTACGGGCGGGGCACACGGCATGTATGGTATTGGGTATTATTATTTTGACAAAGCCTCTGGGAAAGAGCTTAAATTGAAAGATATCCTTCGCGTAGAAGAGAATTTATTAAAGCTCGCAGAAAGTGCGTTTAGAAAAAGTGTTGGCATCAAGGCGACAATACCATTTGAAAAAACAGAATTTAGTTTTGGTGAAGGATTCTATTTACCTGACAACTTTGAAATCACTGACAAAGAGATCAGGTTCATATACAACCCATATGAAGTATCGAATTGGGCAAATGGCATCGTGGAATTTTCGATTCCTCTGCGTCAATTAAAGCCCTATTTAAAGCGAGCAGTTTAAATCCGAAAACACTTAGTGTAAAATTGACATTTTGAACATTGTTTGTGAATCATTTGTATATTTGTGACCGATAAAAAAAGAAGTTATGTGCGCAAAAGCCGTTAAAAGTTCAGATAAGCCCAAATTTTCAAAAGAAACCTACGTCAAGTGGTACAAAGACATGCTCTTGATCCGAAAATTTGAGGACAAAACTGGGCAGTTATATATCCAACAAAAATTTGGCGGATTCTGTCACCTTTACATCGGACAAGAAGCGATTGTAGTTGGTACAGCAAGCGCATGCCAACCAGACGACAAGCACATGACCGCCTACCGCGACCACGCGCATCCAATAGCGCTCGGTACAGACCCACGTGTACTCATGGCCGAACTTTATGGCCGCACCACGGGCTGTTCAAAAGGAAAAGGTGGCTCTATGCACTTTTTCGATAAAAAAGTAAATTTCATGGGTGGCCACGGTATTGTGGGTGCGCAAATTGGAATGGGAGCTGGTGTTGCCTTTGCAGAAATGTACAAAGGCACCAAAAACGTTGCTTTTGTTTCTATGGGCGATGGCGCTGTGCGACAAGGAATGCTCCACGAAACCTTCAATATGGCCATGAACTGGAAAATCCCAGTCATTTTCATCATTGAAAACAACAACTACGCCATGGGAACCTCCGTAGAGCGCACCACCAACGTCACCGACCTTTCACAAATTGGACTTTCTTACGGAATGCCTTCCAAAATTGTCAACGGAATGCGTCCAGAATCTGTTCACGAAGCCATCGAAGAAGCAGCTACCCGCGCCCGCAATGGCGAAGGTCCTACCCTGCTCGATATCCGCACTTATCGCTACAAAGGACACTCGATGTCTGATCCACAAAAATACCGCACCAAAGATGAGGTGGCCGAATGGATTGAACAAGACCCCATTGAGCACTGCCTTCGCGTGATCAACACTCAAAAATGGCTTTCTGACAAAGAACTCGCCGACATCGATGCTTGGGTGAAAAAAGAGGTAGAAGAATCTGTAGCTTTTGCAGAAAATTCACCTTACCCAGAAGCGCATGAACTCTACGAAGATGTTTATACGCAAGCAGATTACCCTTATATCAAAGAATACTAAAAACCCAAATAAAAAGACATGGCTGAAGTAGTATACATGCCCAAATTAAGCGACACCATGACTGAAGGTGTTGTTGCCGCCTGGACAAAAAACGTTGGTGATGCAGTGAAATCCGGTGAAGTACTCGCCGAGATCGAAACAGACAAAGCCACTATGGAATTTGAGTCTTTTTACGATGGTGTTTTGTTACACATTGGTGTAGAAACCGGAAAAGCTGCGCCTGTCAATAGCGTGCTTGCCATTATCGGTGAAGCTGGTGAAGACATCTCTGGAATTTTAGCTAGTGCTGGTGCACCTGCTGCTACACCTGAAGCGGCGCCTGCTGCTGCAGCGCCTGTAGCCGCTCCTGTCAGCACTCCTGCACCGAGCCCAGCGCCAGTTGCTGCGCCAACAGCAGCTCCTGTAGCTGTTGCCAACAACTCAGACCGTGTATTTGCCTCTCCATTGGCCAAAAAGATGGCAGCAGAACGCGGCATCGATATCCATGCTGTGGGTGGTACCGGTGAAAACGGCCGCATCGTGAAGCGCGACGTCGATCATTATGTACCTTATACCCCTGCCGCAAACGCGCCAGCTTACAGCGCAGCTCCTATGGGAACTGTTTCGTATACAGACGAGCCCGTTTCGCAAATGCGCAAAACCATCGCGCGCCGCTTGGCAGAGAGCAAATTTACAGCACCTCACTTCTACCTCACTTTAGACATCGACATGGATGCCGCAATGGCGATCCGTAAAGGCCTCAACAGCCTCGATGGCGTCAAAGTATCTTTCAACGACATGGTGATCAAAGCCGTGGCCATGGCCTTGCGCAAGCACCCAGCTGTGAATAGCGCCTGGATGGGCGATTTCATTCGCCGCAATGACCACGTCAATATTGGCGTAGCAGTTGCCGTAGAAGACGGCCTACTTGTTCCTGTTGTGCGCTTTGCCGACGGCAAGGGCCTCACCCAAATTTCTGCTGAGGTCAGAGAATTTGCACAGAAAGCCAAAGACAAAAAATTACAACCGAGCGATTGGGAAGGCAACACCTTCACCATTTCTAACCTCGGTATGTTCGGCATTGAATCGTTTAC